>DATMKO010000164.1:0-6851 GCA_035571175.1 Steroidobacteraceae bacterium
CGGCGCTTTGTCGGTCGTGGACAATACCTTTCTATCGCCGGTCTGGCAGCAACCCTTGAGTCTCGGCGCCGATTTCGCGCTGCACTCCACCACCAAGTACTTGAATGGCCACAGCGACGTGGTCGGCGGCGCGGTGATCGCCGCCAGCGCCGAGCTGCAGCAAAGCCTGGTCTGGTGGGCGAACGCCCTCGGCGTGACCGGCGCTCCGTTCGACAGCTTTCTCACGCTGCGCGGAGTCCGGACCTTGCACGCGCGCATGCGCGTGCATGCTGAAAATACCGCCGCCATAGTGGACTTCCTGACGCGGCAGCCGGCGGTGCAGCGCGTTCATTACCCCGGACTCAGCGGCAATCCCGGACATGAGATTGCGCGCCGCCAGCAGAGCTGCTTCGGCGCCATGTTGAGTTTCGAGCTTGCCGGCGGCGAGCCTGCGGTCGGCGCATTTCTCCAAGGACTCAAATGCTTCACCCTGGCCGAATCCTTGGGCGGCGTCGAGAGTCTGATCGCGCACCCGGTGACCATGTCGCACGTCGGTATGGAGGAGTCGGCAAGATTGCGTGCAGGCATAGGCGCCAACCTGTTGCGGGTCTCGGTCGGCATCGAGGATCACGCCGATCTGGTTGCGGATCTGGCCGCCGGGCTCGAGCGCGCGGCTAAAGCGCAGCCAACACCGCATCTGCGGCGGCACGTGTCGTAATTGCCTTGCCGGGCGCGGCGAGATCGGCCGTCAGAGCGCCAGAAGTGACGGCGCGATCGACCGCGTTTTCCAGCGCCTTGGCCTCGGTGTCCAAACGCAGCGCGTGGCGCAACAGCAGCGCTGCGCTCAGGATGGCCGCGTAAGGATTGGCGATGCCGCGGCCGGCGATGTCGGGGGCGGAGCCATGGATGGGTTCGAACAGTCCGCCGCGCGCATCCGCGCCGAGCGATGCCGAGGGCAACAGTCCCAGCGAGCCCGCGAGCATCGAGGCCTCGTCGGTGAGGATATCGCCGAACATATTTTCCGTCACGATCACGTCGAAGTCGCGCGGCCGCTGCAACAGATGCATCGCCGCCGAATCCACCAACATGTGTTCGACACTGACATCGGGAAATTCCGCCGGCATGATCAGATTGACGGTCGAACGCCACAGGCGCGAGGTCTCGAGCACATTGGCCTTGTCCACCGAGGTCAATTTGCCGCGGCGGCTCCGTGCCAATTCTGCTGCGAGCCGCACCACACGTTCGATCTCCATCAGCGTGTAGCGGCAAACATCGACGGCCTCGGTGGCGGTACGGGTCTTTTCACCAAAATAGATGCCGCCGGTGAGCTCGCGCACCACCATGATGTCGACGCCGCGCAAAATTTCGGCCTTGATCGGCGAGGCGTGGAGCACCGCGGGGTGCGGCACAACTGGACGCAGATTCGCAAACAGCCCGAGCGACTTGCGCAGCTGCAGTAGACCTTGTTCGGGCCGGACTGTGGCATTGGGGTCGGACCATTTCGGGCCACCGACCGCGCCCAACAATATCGCGTCGGCGCGCCGGCCCAAGGCCAAAGTTGCCGGCGGCAGCGGCAGGCCGGTGGCGTCGATCGCCGCGCCACCCAAAAGTGCCGACTCGAATTCAAACTGGTGCTCGAAGCGCGCTGCCACCGCGGCCAGCGCGCGCACGGCTTCAGCGGTGACCTCTGCGCCGATGCCATCGCCGGCAAGGACTGCGATCAGCGCCCTCACTCGACCAAAGCGCCGCTCAGCGCCGCCTCGTGGCGTTCGATGCACGGCAGTTTGCTGCGCAGGTAGCCAAGCTCATCGATCCCGTTCAACAAACAATGGCGTGCGAACGCCTCGATGGGAAATGACACCGCGCGGCCGGTGGGCAAGATCAAGCGCACAGCCTGCAAATCGACATCGACCTCGGCGCCCGGATGCTCAAGCAACCATTGCGAGGTCGGCTCGTCCACGACAATGGGCAGCAAGCCGTTCTTCAAGGAATTACCGCGAAAAATATCGGCGATCTCGGTGCTGATGACTGCGCGAAAGCCGTAATCAAGGAGCGCCCAGGGCGCATGCTCGCGCGATGATCCGCAGCCAAAATTGCGTCCGGCCACCAAGATTTCCGCGCCGCGGGCTTCGGGCCTATTCAGGATGAAATCCGCATCCGGCGCACCATCGCTTCGGTAACGCCAATCGGCAAACAATTGCTTTCCCAGGCCTTCCTTGGTGGTCGTGGTGAGGAAACGCGCGGGAATGATCTGGTCGGTGTCGACATTGCTGGCGGCGATGACCACGGTTTTGGAGCGAAACCGCTTTACGGATTGCACTAGATCAGCTCCCGGGGATCAGTGATCTTGCCTGTCACCGCGCTGGCGGCGGCGGTCAAAGGACTCACCAGCAGCGTGCGGGCGCCAACGCCCTGGCGGCCTTCGAAATTGCGATTGCTGGTGCTGATCGAATACTGGCCGGCGCCGACTGTATCGCCGTTCATCCCCAGGCACATCGAGCAGCCCGATTCGCGCCAATCCGCGCCGGCGGCCCTGAAAATTTCCCCAAGGCCGGAAGCCTCGGCCTTCAGCTTGATCTGCTGCGAACCCGGCACGATGAGCAGATGCACGCCCGGAGCGACCTTGCGGCCTTTGAGAATCCGGGCGGCTGCCTGCAGGTCCTCGAGCCGGCCGTTGGTGCAGCTGCCGATGAACACCACGTTCACGGGCTTGCCCAACATGCCTTCCCCGTTGTGAAAGCCCATGTAGCGCAGCGCCTTGTCGAACCCCGCATCGCCAATCGTGTCGGGGATCGCGCCTCCGATCGGCACCGCCATGCCGGGATTCGTGCCGTAGGTGATCATGGGTTCAATCTCTGTGGCGTCGATGTCCACCGAGGCATCGAATTTAGCGTCCAGGTCGCTGTTGAGAGTGCGCCAACGCGCCAGCGCAGCGTCCCAATCGCGTCCCTTGGGTGCACGAGGCGTATCTTTTAAATAGTCGAAAGTAATCTCGTCGGGCGCGATCATGCCGGCACGGGCGCCGGCTTCGATTGACATGTTGCACACCGTCATGCGCTCATCCATGGACAGGCCGCGAATCGCGGGTCCTTGGTATTCGAATACATGGCCGGTGCCGCCCGAGACGCCGATCCTGCCGATAATGCTGAGAATCAGGTCCTTTGCCGTGACTCCCTGACGCAGCTTGCCATTGACGTTGACCGCAAAGCTCTTCGGCTTGCGCTGCAGCAACGATTGCGTGGCCAACACATGACCCACTTCGGTGGTACCGATGCCGAAGGCCAGGGCGCCGAAGGCGCCGTGCGTGCTCGTATGGCTATCGCCACAGACGATGGTCATGCCGGGCTGAGTACAGCCGAGTTCCGGACTGATGACGTGCACGATGCCGCGACGCGCATCGCGCATTCCAAACAGCTCGATGCCGAATTCGGCGGCATTGCGCTCCAGCTGGCGCACCTGTTTGGCGGCGGCGTCGACCTTGATCGGCACATTACCGAATACCTGTTCGGTAGTCGTCGGGGTCGAATGGTCCATGGTCGCCAGTGTGCGCTCGGGACGGCGCACCGGAAGTCCCAAGGATTGCAGCAGGCTGAATGCCTGCGGCGAGGTGACCTCGTGAATCAGGTGCAGATCGATGTACAACACGGCAGGCGTGTCCGACGTCTCGGCGACGACCTCGTGCGCCGCCCAGACCTTGTCGAACAGTGTGCGCCCGCTCATGCGATCAAGCCTTGCCGCCTTCCAGCCAGGGCATGCGGGCGCGCAATTGCGCGCCGACTTTTTCGATGGAGTGCGTCAAATCCGCCTTCAGGAGCTTCGAATACTTGCGGCGTCCGGCCTTGTTCTCGGCGATCCATTGACGGGCAAATTTTCCCTGCTGAATCTCGGTGAGAATTTTGCGCATCTCTTTCTTGGTTGCCTTGTTCACCACGCGCGGTCCGCGGGTCAAATCGCCGTACTTGGCGGTCTCGCTGATGAAGCGATGCATTTTGGTTATGCCGCCCTCGTGCAGCAAATCGACGATCAGCTTGAGCTCATGCAGGCACTCGTAATAGGCCACCGCGGGCTGGTAGCCGGCCTCCACCAGCGTTTCATAGCCCTTGACCACGAGTTCGGTCGCGCCGCCGCACAGCACCGCCTGCTCGCCAAACAAATCCGTTTCGGTTTCTTCGGCGAAGCTGGTTTCGAGTACGCCGCCGCGCGTGCCGCCGATCCCATCCGCGTACGCCAGCGCTTTGGCCTTGGCATGTTTGGATGGATTCTGGGCCACTGCCAGCAGGCAGGGCACGCCGCGCCCCTGTTGGTACTGGCGCCGGACCAGATCCCCCGGGCCCTTGGGCGCGATCAACACCACGTCCAAATCCTTGCGCGGTTTGATTTGCTTGAAGTGAATGTTGAAGCCGTGGGCGAACAGCAGGGTGGCGCCTTTCTCAAGCAGAGTCTTCAGCTCGCCGTACAGCGGCTTTTGCGTAAGATCCGGCACCAACATCGCCACCAGCTGCGCGCCTTTGACGGCGGCCGCGGGTTCCATGACGCGCAGCCCGTCCTTTTTCGCCTTGGTCCAGCTGTCGCCCTTGCGCACGCCAACCACGACGTCGTAGCCGCTGTCGCGCAGGTTGAGCGCATGTGCACGTCCCTGGCTGCCGTAGCCAAGTACCGCGATGCGCGTTCCGCGCAGCGCTTTCTTGTCGACGTCTTTTTGCGAATACAACCGCATGCAAATCTCCTTGACCCGAATTTTAAGCTTCGCAAAATGCGAGACCCCGCGTTAAGACTGGCAGCCTCAAGCGGGGTCTTAAGAGAAGTGCGCTCAAGCGCTCTGTCAACTAGCCGCAAATAGCACCACAGAATCCCCTATCATGCAAGGTTTTCCAGGGTGGGAATCCTCGCGAGGACTTGAGGTTTCATGCAAGCCGATAGCAGTGTTCCAGTGCCGTTATGGCTGTTGTACGAAGATGAAATTGAAGCATGGCGCGCCAAGCAAACGCCGCTCGTGCGCCAGTGGCTCAGCGAACAGAATTTCAAAGGTGAAAAACACCGCGTCGTGCTGCTGCCGGATCCTGCCGGCAGCCTAGCCGCGGCGGTCGGCGGCCTGGGCAAGCGCCAGGGAGATTTGTCGCTATGGCACGCGGCGGGACTCGCCGAACGATTGCCGGCGCGAAGTTTTCGTCTGGCGCAAGAATTCACGGCGGCGGAAGCCACGCAATTGTGTTTGGGATTCGCTTACGGCGCATATCGCTTCGATCGCTACCGTTGCGCCAAGATCGGCGCCGCGACGCTGATCGCGCCGGCGAATGCGGACGTGGGTTATGTCGGACTCGCGGCCGAGGCGCTGCGCATGGCGCGAGATTGGATCAATACGCCGGCCGGCGATCTTGGCCCGGCGGAGCTGGCTGCTGCGGCGCGACAGCTCAGCCACAGTCACAACGCTGTATTCAACGAGTGGGTCGGCGATGAATTGCTGGCGGCGAATTTTCCGGCGATTCACGCCGTGGGCCGCGCCAGCAATGCGAGCCCCCGACTGCTCGAGTTGCGCTGGGCGCCCAGGAACGCGGAAGGTCTGCCGCGCGTAACTCTGGTGGGCAAGGGAGTGTGTTTCGACAGCGGCGGTTTGGACATCAAGCCGAGCGCAGGCATGGCGCTCATGAAAAAGGACATGGGCGGCGCGGCGGTTGCATTGTCGCTGGCGCACATGCTGATGAGCGCCGGGATTCGCGCCAGCTTGAGGGTGTTGGTCCCGGCGGTGGAGAACGCCGTGAGCGGCAATGCTTACCACCCCGGCGATGTGCTGGCCACGCACAAGGGACTGACGGTCGAGGTGGGCAACACGGATGCGGAAGGGCGGCTGGTGCTGTGCGATGCCTTGGCATTCGCCGATGCGGAGCATCCGGATTTGATCATCGACTTTGCGACGCTCACCGGCGCGGCGCGAGTTGCGTTGGGTCCGGAGCTGCCGGCTCTGTTCGGCAACGATGAGCGCATCGTGGCGGAATTGGCCCGGATTGCCGCAGCCGAGCACGACCCGCTGTGGCCGATGCCCCTGTGGGCCGGCTATGAAGATGAACTCGCCAGCAAAATCGCCGATTTGAACAATGTCGCCGCCTCGCCGTTGGCAGGCGCGATATTCGGCGCCTTGTTCTTGAAGCGCTTCGTGGCCGAATCGACGCGCTGGCTGCACATCGATTTGTATGCATGGAATTCCAAGGACCGCCCGGGCCGCAGCGTGGGCGCCGAGGCGCAGGCGATCCGCGGCACGTATCGCTACTTGGTCCAGCGCTACGGTATTGCGTAAGCTTAAGCACATGCAAAAAAAATCCGCTGCCGATATCCGTCCTTATTCACGCATTGTGGTCGACGGGGTGACGCAAACGCCCAGCCGCGCGATGTTGCGTGCCGTTGGATTCCTCGATGCCGATTTCGAAAAGCCGCAGGTCGGCGTTGCCTCGACTTGGAGCAACCTGACGCCCTGCAATATGCACATTGACGAGCTGGCGCGATTGGCCGCCGCGGGAGTTGAGAAGTCCGGCGCCAAGGCGATCACCTTCAATACCATTACCGTGTCGGACGGGATTTCCATGGGCACTCCGGGAATGCGCTACTCGCTGGTATCCCGCGAAGTGATCGCGGATTCCATCGAGACGGTGGTGGGTGCCCAGGGTTTTGACGGCGTCGTCGCCATCGGCGGCTGCGACAAAAACATGCCGGGATGCATGATGGCGATCGCCCGGCTGAACCGCCCGGCGGTTTTCGTCTACGGCGGGACGATTCGTCCGGGCGCCGAGCATCGCGACATCGTCTCGGTTTTTGAGGCGGTAGGCGGGTATGCCGAGGGTTCGGTATCGGAACAGCAGCTGAAGTTCGTCGAGCGCACG
>DATMKO010000165.1:0-2653 GCA_035571175.1 Steroidobacteraceae bacterium
CCACCCTCACGGTCAGCGCCTCGCCGGCCACATCGAAGCTCAAGGCGTCGCCCACCTTGAGGTGCAGGCCATCGGCGTATTCCGACGAGATCGAAACCAGGGGCTTGCCCGCATCGGCCGCCGTCCACCAGCGGCCGGCGACCAATTGGTTGTCTTCCATCATGTCCGCCGACCAGGTCAGGTTTTGCTCGCGTTCCACATAGCCTTTGGCGACGTCGCCGCGAAGTCGCAGCGACGCTGAGGGTTGTGAATTGATGGCGGTGATGCGCGCACGCACCATGGGATACATCTGCGGCTTGCCGAAGCCGTGCGCCTGCAGAAAATCCTGCAGCGCCTGGCGCTGTTCCGGGCGGATATTGACCAGAAAATTGTTCGGCACATCGCTCGGCAGGCTGCGCCGCCAGTCCGCCAGCAGATCGCCGCGCACCACGGCCAACAGCAACAGCACCATCAACCCGAGTCCGAAGGCGACGATCTGCACCACGCTGCCGGTGCCGCGGCGCGATACGTTCGCCAGGCCGTAGCGCCACGCCACTCCCACACCGCCGCGCAGTCGGCTGGTCAGGCGCACCAGGGCATAGCCCGCCAATGTCAGCACCAGGCCCACGCCCAGGACGCCAGCCAGCACCGAGAGCACCAGCTCGCTGTCCCGCACCATGGTCCAGAGAATCGCGGCCAGTGCCGCGAGCGCCAACAAATAGCTCACGCCGTAGCGCAGCGGCGGCGCACTCACGGTTTTGCGCAGCACCCGCGCCGGCGGCGTGTTCTTCAATTGCAGCAGGGGCGGTAAGGCGAAGCCGATGAGCATCGCCACCACGGTCACCAGCGCAATCGGCAGCGGCGCCAGCGAGGCCGCGGGCAGCTCGTTGCGGATCAGACCTTGAAGCAGCCACACCAATCCGACCTGCGCGAGGTAGCCGAGCGCTGTCCCGACGGCGACCGCGAACAATGCCAGCAAGGCCAGTTCGATGATGGAAATCGACAACACGAAACCCTGCGCGGCGCCCATGCATTTCATCAAGGCGACGGCATCGATGTGGCGCGATGCGTAGCGCCGCGCGCCCATCACCACCGCCACCGCCGCCAGCAGCACCGAGGCAAGGCTCGCGAGATTCAAGAATCGGCTGGCGCGATCGATGGCGGAATTGAGCTGCCGGCTGGATTCCTCGACATCCCGCAGGCGCTCGCCCGGCGCTTTCGCAGCGACGAGATATTCGCGGAAGGCGGCAACCGCCGCCGGGCTACCCGCGAACAGCGCGGCATAGCTGGCCCGGCTGCCCGGCTGGATCAGCTGCGTGGCGGCGAGATCGTCGAAGTTGAGCAGCGCCGCCGGCGCGAGATTGACGAAGCCCGTGCCCTGATCCGGCCGGTAGTCGAGCACCTGGGTGACGCGGAACGAGCCTGCGCCGATGCGTAAGCTGGCGCCAAGCTCCAGCTTGAGATGCGCGATGATGCGCGAATCGACCCACACCTCACCCACACCCGGAATCCGATCGGTGATTCGACCGGGGCCAAAGGGGGCATCCGCGATGCGCAGGTGGCCGCGCAGCGGATAGGCCGCCGTGACCGCGTTGAGCGCGGCCAGCTGGCTCAAATCTCCGCTGAATATCGCGGTGGGAAAGGAGATCACTTGCGCGCTGCGGATGCCGCGCGCCCGCGCCTCGGTGAAATACCGCGCGGGTACGGGATTTGGCGACTCCATGCGCAGATCCGCCGCCAGCACTTCCGCCGCCTGCGCCCGCACTCCCTGCGAGATGCGGCTGGTAAAAAAACCGACCGCCGTCAATGACAGCACCGCCACCACCAGCGCCAGCAGCAGCACGGACAGTTCGCCGGACTTCAGGTCGCGCCAAAGATTGCGTAACGCGAAGCGCAGAGCTTGCATCAGTTCACCGCGTGTCCGGCATCGAGCTGCAGCATTCTATTGCAGCGTGCCGCCAGCTCGCGATCATGCGTGACCAGCACCAGCGTGCTGCCGGTGCTGCGGTTCAAATCGAACAAGAGATCGGTGATGCGCTGCCCGGTCGCGGTATCCAGATTGCCGGTGGGCTCGTCGGCGAACAATACGGCGGGATGCGTCACGAAGGCGCGCGCAATTGCGACGCGTTGCTGTTCGCCGCCGGACAATTGCTTCGGGTAGTGCTCCACTCGCGGCGTCAATCCCACCTGTTCGAGCGCCGCCGCCGCGGCCTGCCGCGCATCGCGCCGGCCGCCGAGTTCCAGCGGCAGCATCACATTCTCGATGGCCGTGAGGGAGGGAATCAAATGAAACGACTGAAACACGAATCCAACATGCTTGCCTCGCAGTGCCGCCCGGCCATCCTCGTCGAGTTCCGTAAGATCGGTGCCGGCAATCAGCACACGGCCCGTGCTGGGCGAGTCGAGTCCCGCGAGCAACGCCAACAGCGTCGACTTGCCGGCGCCCGACTCGCCGACGATGGCCAGAGTCTCGCCGGTTCGCACACTGAGGCTCACATCGGCGAGAATGGTCAGCGGCCCGGCGGGGCTGGCGACCGTCTTCGATACATTCTTGGCTTCGAGAACGATTTGATCTTGCATCAGGAGCGCCTGTGAAGCGGCTTTTCGCCTTGACTCTATTGATCGTCGCATGGGCCCCGGCCAGGGCCGAGACACCCGTGATTCTCGTTTTTGG
>DATMKO010000166.1:0-6208 GCA_035571175.1 Steroidobacteraceae bacterium
TCGGCGTACAATTCAGCCGGAGTAGGCGCCGAAGTCTCGATCGATTCTTCGGAGCGGCCGGCCTGCTCGCGCATCAAGGCGTAGTAGCGTATTTGCAGTTGCATGGGCGATTCGGATTCCAGTGCCATGATGGCCTGCGCATATTCTTCGGGAGTATTGACGTTATCCAGCGCCCGTCTGTCAAGCGGCTGAAGCAGTGGCGCGCCGACACGGATCAGAAACTTTCGCGGGCAGTGGCCGCCGCCGGCCTGATATTCGGCCAGCATGGCTGCCGCCGCGGGTTCCCAGATGGCGCACAGCGGCTCCGGTAGGTCATCGTGAGCACTCCGGTAGGCGGTGGCAAAGCCGGCCGGATCGCGCGCGCGCAGCAAGAATTCGATCGCTGCATCCGAGAGAAACGGCAAATCACAGGCCAGCACCAGCCACGCAACCGTAGGGTACGCGGCAAGCGCGGAGCGAATGCCGACGATCGGTCCCTCGCCCGCGACGCTATCCACGATCATGGGCCGATGCGAGCGCACCGGATCAAGCGTTTGATTGGCGCGCACCGATACAAAAACTTCAGGGACATGCCGGCTCGCGAGTTCGTAGGCGCGATCGAGCTGTGAGCTGCCCTGGTATTTGAGCGCGGCTTTATCGCGATGCATGCGCGAACTTGAGCCGCCCGCGAGGATCAGGCCGTAGATCGGCGGGACGCTTGGGTTCACGGCGTACCCTGCATCGAGTACGCGTGCTTGCCGCCGTCTTTGGCCAGCAGGCGCACATCGCCGATGACGATGCCGTGCGAAAAAGATTTGCACATATCGTAAATCGTCAGCGCGGCGATGCTTGCGCCGGTGAGCGCTTCCATCTCGACACCGGTTTTATGATGCACACTCACCGTGCAGCGAATGACCGCGGAATCGGCCACCAGATCGATCGCGATGTGGCAATTCTCCAGTCCCAGCGGGTGGCAAAACGGAATCAGTTCGTGAGTGCGCTTCGCACCCATGACGCCCGCGACGATCGCAGTATCGAACACCGGGCCTTTCGGCGAGCGCAGGCCGCTGTCGCGCAGCGCGGCGGCGACTCCCGGTGGGAAATGCACCTTCGCCTCGGCGATCGCGGTGCGCTGCGTCGCGGTCTTTTCACTGACGTCGACCATGGTCGGACGATGATCGGCATCCAAATGGGTAAAGTTCATGTCTCATCCGCCGATGTAGTACATCTCGATCTTTTTCGTCTCGAGGTCTTTGCCGCGCAGTTCCTCGCGCAGCTCGCTGTAGCGATCGGTGCGCGTGTCCCACGCGCCGCGAATCAACCGCAGCAGATCGGCATCGTCTGCGCCGTCGCGCAGCGGCGCGCGCAGATCGATTCCCTGGGTCGCAAACAGGCAAGTGTAGAACTTGCCTTCGGAAGACAGGCGCGCGCGGCTGCAGGCGCCGCAAAACGGCTGCGACACCGATGAAATAAAGCCGACTTCCCCGCCGCCGTCGTCGAAGCGCCAGCGCTTGGCGACTTCACCATGGTAGTTCTCGGATACCGGGTGCATCGGCCAGCGCGCGCTGATGCGGGCCGCCAGTTCGCGGGAGGGAACGACCATCTCGGGCCGCCAATGATTGCGATTGCCGACATCCATGAATTCGATAAAGCGTACGATCACCGGCGAGCCACGAAAGCGCTCGACCAGGTCGAGCGCGGTGTGATCGTTGACGCCGCGCTCGATGACTGCGTTGATTTTAAGGGGCGTCAAGCCCGCCGCGATGGCGGCCTCGATGCCGTCCAGGACTTGGGTTAAAGCGCCGAATCCGCCGCTCAAGCGGGCAAAAATGTCCTGATCCAAGGTATCCAAGCTGACCGTTATGCGCTTCAGTCCGTTGGCGCGCAGATCGACGGCATGCTTCGCGAGCAGCACGCCGTTCGTCGTGAGCGCGATATCGTCGATGCCGGGAATTCCGGTCAAATCGCCGATCAAATCGGCCAGATTGGTGCGCAGCAGAGGCTCGCCGCCGGTGAGCCGTAGCTTGCGCACGCCCAAGGCGGCGAACAATTTCGACAAACGCACGATTTCATCGAAGGACAGGCGTTCGTGAGAATTCAGGAACTGGTAGTGCTCGTGAAACCGCTCCTTTGGCATGCAGTAGGGGCAGCGAAAATTGCAGCGGTCCATGACCGAGATGCGCAGGTCATGCAGCGGTCGGCCAAGCCGATCGAGCGGATTGCGTGCGCCGCGAATGTCGTGAACGATGGATGTCATGCGAATCAGGTTACCAGCGGTAAACGCTAGTGACGAACCCTTTCGGGTAGGTGTTGGGTCCCGGCGGCAGTTCTACAAAGCCATCGGTGCCGGCCAAGCTCAAGAAGTCCCCCGATCCATTCGGCGGCCGCGGATTTGCCCAGGGGCGGCCCCAATCGTCGTGCTCGATGATGACGGGCAAGAAATACGTCAGCACGGGTTTGAAGGTTACCGGCGAGGCCAAGGCCAACCGCTCGGGCGGCGCGCGCTTAGTGCCCATCGCTTCGGCGATGGCCGGAATCACGTAGCGGACCAGACACACGAGAGTGGAGACCGGATTGCCAGGCAAACCAAATACGGCCTGGCCCTGTGGACCGATGCCAAACCACATCGGTCTGCCCGGCCGCTGTGCAATGTTATGGAATACTTCGTGCACCCCGAGCTGCATGAGTACTTTGGGTACGAGATCGAACTTGCCCATCGACACGCCGCCGCTCAAGACCACCACCTCGTGGGTTGTCAGGTGCAGCGCCAGCCGCTCGCGCAGCATATTTTCATCGTCGGGCACATGGTCGTCCCCGACACGACCGAAACCACGCTTGCGCAATGTAGCCGCGACCGCGTAGGCGTTGGATCGGCGCACCTGGAAATCCGCGATCGGGTCCCCCGGTTCAATCAACTCGTCACCGGTCGAGACAACCATGATCGCCGGTTGACTGCTCACGCGTACTCGTGCCATGCCGGCCGAGGCGGCAACCGCGATTTCCGGCGCACGCAGCAGAGTACCGGCTTCCAGCAAGAGTCTGCCCTGGCGGCTGTCGCTGCCGCGCCGATGAATGTTGTGAAAAGGGGCACTTACCACCGTTGAATTGAGCGATGCGACGCCGTTGGCCACATCGAGCTGCTCGACGGGAATTACATTGTCGCAGCCGACGGGGAGAATTGCGCCCGTCATCACTTCGATCGCATCTTCGCTGGCTCGAAGCTTAAGACGCGGTGCGCCGGCAGCCTGGATCCCCTGAATTCGGAAGCGCCGCTGACCCTGACGCAACGCCTCGCTGTCCACCGCGATGCCGTCCATGGTGACGCGGTCGAACGGCGGATGGTCACGTTCCGCATAAACGTTCTCGCGCAATGTTCCCCCGACGCACTGCGTCAGGGGCAGTGATTCGATGGGCAAACACGTCAGCCGAGAGTAGATGGCCTCTTCGGCCAGACGCGGCGTAATGAGCGTACCGGCCTGCATAGTTTGAAAGTGGCGGCGGATTGGTCCGCCGCACTGAACGTCATGACGTCTGTTTCGCTTTGTAAATCCTCAGCTGTTCGTTGAAGCGACCGACAACCGCCTGCAGTTCATCAACCGCCGCGTTGTGTTTTTGCGTCAATATGGCCTGCTGTTGTTTCACCTTGGCCTGCTCGTCCTTCGTCAGCTTCGACGGATCTTTCGGCGCCGCTGCATCGATTTCCAGCTGCAGGCAGTCAAGATAAGCGTTCATGTCGCCGTTGTAGGTTTTGAAGGCCTTCGCCGCGGCGACCATTTGATCCTTGGTGGCCGTACTGCCATCCGGGGGCGCATCGGGGGATTTCGGATAAGAACAATCTGCGCGAGCGTGAGCAGCAAAGCCGAGTGCGAAAACAAGCGAGAGCGGTATCCAAGCCTTCATCGGGAATCCTCTAGTTATCGGTGCTAATGAGTGAAACAGACCCAGCATGATCTTACGGCCAAGGGCGAAGAGCCGCCAGCGCAGCCGCGGTAAACTGTAAGCACATGATTTCGCAGCTTTATTTGATTGCAAAGAGGCCATATAGTTCCCCTATGCCGGGCGTTTCGAGCCCATTAACGATCTTGCGGGCGTAAGCCAAGCCCTTGGCGGCAACAAAATGTTGGATATCTCGGCCTTTAAATGTCGAAATGACTGCGCTCGGTTCGACTGGTCAATGGCGAATCGCGCCAACAACCCTAGGAACGCGACATGAACTACTTATTGCTCATTTACAGCAACGAAGCGCAGATCGGGGCGCTGTCCGAATCGGAACGCAAAAACGTCACCGATGAATACATGGATTTCACCAAATCGATCGTGCAGGCGGGCCAATTCAAGGCTGGCGACCGGTTGAAGCCGGTATCGGCCGCCTCGACGGTGCGGGTGCGCAACGGCAAAGCGGCGATCACGGATGGACCCTTTGCGGAGACCCGCGAACAGCTCGGGGGCTACTACCTGATCGAGGCAAAGAATCTCGACGAGGCAACTGCGATCGCGGCACGCATCCCCGGCGCCCGCTACGGCAGCATCGAGGTGCGGCCGGTGTGGCCGCCGATGACCTGAAGAATTCGATCGACGCCGGCAATGATCGAAGAAACCTTTCGCCGAGAAGCGGGTCGGGTGCTTGCGACATTGATCCGCTTGCTCGGCGACTTTGATTTGGCCGAGGAAGCGCGGCAAGAGGCATTTACCGCCGCGCTTGAAAAATGGCCGCAGCACGGCGTCCCGGACAACCCGCGAGCCTGGCTGATCAATACCGGGCGCAACAAGGCGGTCGACGGCATTCGCCGCGATATCTTGTTCAGAACAAAAATCGCCGATCGCGAATTGGCCAGTGCAGCGGCGGACGAAATCGTGCTCGACGATGTGGACGAAGCGGTATTCGGAGACGATAGGCTGCGTCTCATATTTACCTGCTGCCATCCCGCACTCAACGCCGAAGCGCAGATCGCACTCACTCTGCGCGAAGTATGCGGACTGTCCACGCAAGCGGTGGCGCGCGCTTTCATGGTCAGCGAAGAAACCATGGCGCAACGCCTGGTGCGCGCCAAGAAAAAGATTCGCGATGCCGCGATTCCATATGAGACGCCCGATGCGTCGGTACTTGACCAGCGAATCGAAGGCGTGCTGGCCGTGGTGTACGGGGTGTTCACGGAGGGCTATGCGGCAACTGCGGGGCCTGAACTCATCGATGTCGAGCTGTGCGGCGAAGCCATCCGGCTAGGACGGTTGATCGATGCATTGCTCCCGAACAACGCAGCTGTGATGGGGCTGCTGGCACTCATGCTGTTGCACGACGCGCGCCGTCGCTCCCGAGTGTCTGACGCCGGCGATGTTGTGCTGCTCGAGGATCAAGACCGGTCGCGTTGGGATCAATCCGAAATCGCGGCAGGATTGGTACTGGTCGAAAAATCCTTGCGGGTTCCGGGATCTGTGAGCACCTATACGGTGCAAGCCGCAATAGCCGCATTGCATGTGAAGGGACGAGACGACGAGCTCAAGGACTGGCCGCAAATTGTCGGGCTGTATGAAGTGCTTTTGAGGCTGCAACCCACTCCGGTGATTGAATTGAATCACGCAGTGGCGGTCTCGATGGTCGACGGCGCTGCGCGCGCCCTGAATCTGGTTGACTCGCTGGCGGCGCGCGGAAAGGTCACGGAGTATCACCTGTTGCATGCGGCACGAGGCCGCTTTCTGCAGCAGCTCGGGCGTTTTGACGAAGCGCGCCAGGCTTATCGAACTGCCTTGAAGACGGCCACTCTGGAGCCCGAGCGCCGCCTGTTGACGGCACGGCTCGCGGATCTTCAAGAATTTCCCGAATCGGCTCCCGACCGCTAAACTGCGCGCGGGCGCCCGTAGCTCAGCTGGATAGAGCACCTGGCTTCGAACCAGGTGGTCGGCGGTTCGAATCCGTCCGGGCGCGCTTTTCTATCAAGAACTTAGCTGCGGTCGAGCACCTGGCGTTTGTCTAATATTCAGTTGTAGTCCACAAAAATGCAGTCACGCGCGCGAGGATATGGATATATGGATCTGCGAATCGAATAATTGCAGAGCGCAGGGGCCTGTGACTGGTCGCGGCCGGGCGGAGCGCTTTGCCGACGCAGCTGGGATCCACCGACTCGTCAGTTGACCGTGGCGTCTGGCAGCTATCGAGAAGCCTAATTCCCTTCATTGCCACCCGGGCCGTGCGAGGGTCGCCGCTTACAGGGTTGCTGCTCGGGCTGTTGCA
>DATMKO010000167.1:0-12279 GCA_035571175.1 Steroidobacteraceae bacterium
CCGTCAGTTCGCTAGCTGCGCTCGGCAGCGCGCCGTTGCTGACCGCGTCGCGCATGCGCGCAAGCTCATCGAGACTGGCTTGCATGACGGCGTGGGCACGATCGTCGCCGGCTACGGTGCCATTGTCGATCTGAATGACCAGAGTCTCGAGTTCATGGGAGAGATCGCCCATTGCGGTGATGCCGGCCATGCGCGCGCCACCCTTGAGGGTGTGCAGCCGGCGCTGCAATTCGGCGACCGTCTGCTTGTCGTCGCGCACTCGGTTCCAACCAGTCAGCGACGCCTGTGCCGCCTCCAGCAGCTCGGTGGCCTCCTCGCTGTAGATGTTCGCGATCTCGCTGTCGAATTCTTCCGCGGGCGGCGCGCTTGGTTCGATGGCCGCAAGTCCGGGCGCGATCGCCGACGCGCTGGTGTCGTTGGCAGCCCGGGCGATCTCTGCGTCAACTTCGTGTTCCAGCCGCTGCAATCTCGAAAGCAGCGCCGGTTGATCGGCGAAGAACCCGGTCGACTCATTGATATGCGACACCACGTTGTCAATGGCACGCACCGAGTCTTCCAGCGTCGCGAGCCCCTTGTCCGACAATCCGTGGCCGCTGTCGAAAACCTTGCGCATGACATGCAGCAGCGGCTCCGTGATCCGGGTGCCGTGCCGCGCTTCCGCCATTTTCGTGCTGCCGCTCAAGGTGTGAATGGCGCGATATACCGGCTCCGGCAAAACGTGCGGCGCCGGCTGACCGGCGCGCTTGCGCAGGTACTCGCGGATTTCCGACAGGTGACTCGAGGTCTCCTTGCTGTAGATGTCATGCAGCGCCGGATCCATTTGCGCGACCGCTTGAGCGCGTGGCGCTGCCGCCTGCGCGGATGCAGCTGCGGGCGCGGCCACCGGCGTCCCGGTCGCGACCGACGTGCCGCCCCAGGTCGAGGTCGCACTGTTGGCGTCGGACCCCGCACGGTCTTCCGGCGCAACATTTACCCGCGCCTGTTCCGGATCGCGGCCATCGGCGAACGTAAATGCTCGGGCCATCAGCGCTTCGATCGGCAGGGAACTTTGCCGGCCGGTTTCCAGCTGTTCCACCAACTGCGGCAGGGCGGCCACCGCGTTGCGCAATACGCCCATCATTCCGGGCGTGCGCGACAGAGTCTTGTCGATGATTCGATTCAGCAAATTCTCTATCGACCACGCAAATTCCGCGATCGAGCGCGCGCCGACCATGCGGCCGCTGCCCTTCAAAGTGTGAAAGCTGCGCCGCATCAAGGACAGCGATTCCAAATCCATGGGATTTTGATCCCACAATGGAAAGCTTCTTTGTACCGAGGCGATCTCTTCCTTGGCTTCCTCGATGAACAACTCGACGAACTGCGGATCGACCGCTTCGGGTTGGGGCAGCGCGATCAATGGATTGGTCGCCGCGTGGGCGCGCTTGGTGCGCTCCAGAGCAATCGTTTCCGCGGTGATGGTACTGGCGGGGTCGCTGCTCGAGATATTCAGATTCGGGACACGGGACGGCGCTTCCTCGGTCAGTGTCTTGAGACACATCTCCGCGTTGTCCAACATGTACCAAGGATCGGTCCGTCCGTTCTGCAAGGTTTCCATGTAGTACTCGATGCTGACGATCGCATCGGCCACTCGTTCCAGACGGGTTGCGTCGGGCGCCGGCGCACCCGGTGCCACGAGCTTGCGCACCTGCGCGCCGATGGCATCCATCAATTCCACCGCTCGGCCCTTGCCCAGCATCAGCAGCCCGGCGGTGATACCACGCAGCAGCTGCGGCACGTTGTCGAGGCCTTGCTGCAAAAAATCCGCCGGCTTCTGCACGGCTACCGACACCGCTTCCTTGATGCGCGCCAGGTTGACGATGCATTCTCGCAGCACCGCCTCGCTCACCTGTCTGAATTCCAGATCGTGATCCGGTAAATCGGCGGCAGATTCCTGCGCCGCCAGAGGCAAAATCAACCGCACCAACTGGTCGTCCAGGCTGTCTTCAACCGACAGCAGCACTCCGGCGACCCGGACCAACGACTCTTCGGTCGGCACTTTGCCGTTTGCGACGATTTCCGACAACGCGGCGATTTCGTCCTGTACGCGCTGGCGCAGCTCTCCGAGTCCCAGCACCCCAAGCGTATCGCTGATCTTCTTCAATAATTCCAGCTGCGGCGCCAGCTCTTCGCTTTGCCCGCCGCCGCGGCGCACGAAGATATCGAGAACATCCTTGACTTTGGATAGGTCTTCCTTGATGGCGGCCGCGACGGTGCGCATCAGTTTGACGCTCGGCGCCGAAAGGCTTTCCCTTTCCTGTTCGATGCTGTCGTCGACCGGCAGCAGCTCGGCAAGCTTGAACGAAGCGCGTACCGCACTGATCCGCCCGCCGCTGGTCGAGGCCCGCGCCACGTAGTACAGCAGGTTGTTCAATAAATCGATCGGCGGATCCTCGCAATAGCGCGCCTCGCCGAGTTCGTACAATGTCTTGATTTGCCGGTCCGCTTGCCCGAGCAGGCGTTTGAGCGTGGCGCTGCCTTCCAAACCGTTGGCCCGCAGCGCTTCCAGGATCGCACCGGTCACCCACCACAGCTGAAACACGGGCTGGGTGGTCGCGACCTGTTCGAGCTTTTCACACACCTTTGCCAGAATTTCGAGATTCTGCACGGTGCGATCGCCGCGGATGTATCCGAGAAGGCCGATTTGGAATCGAGGCCGCAGCCGTCTGGCCCATTGCGCCACCGTGATCGACTGATCGCCCGGGCCCTGCGATTGCGGTTGCGCGGTCTGATCGGATTTGAGGTTGAGCAGCAGCAGCGTGCCCTCGGACAGCAAGGGGCTGCCGCGCACGGATCGTAAATCGTTCAGCAGCGGCAGCAGCACCAGCGCCAGATCCCGGCCGCCCGACAAGACGCGTTCGAGGTACGCCGGCAGCTGCACCATCGCCCGCATCAGGGCGTCAAGGCCGTCGATCTGGCGTTTCTGGTCGCTGCCCGACGTCAACAGGTAGCGGGTGACGTGCTCCATTTCCTCGGCGAGCAGTGCCGCGCCGTACACCTCGACCAGACGCAGAACGCCATGCGCCGAGTGCAGCAGGTCACCGCACTTCTCGAGCAGCACACGCTGATCCGGCCGCTCCGCGAACGCCTCGAGCGCTGCCCGGGCATCGTTCAAGGTCGTGGCGAGTTCCTTGGCGACGAGATGCAGGGTTTGAGAGCTGATATCGGTCATACCGGAATCGTCTGAAGCCTAAGCTCCGATGCCGCTCGCCTTGCGCACTTTCCCTGGGTTGCCTGCCTTCAATGGCTCCTTCACCGGGGGCAACCGGGCCGGTGGGTTACCCGAACTCACGGCGGTCGTGCCGCCGGCATAGTCGGGAAGCCTGAATCCCGCCACCGACTTGCGCAGCTGCGCCGACAGCGCCGCCAGTTTGGCGATCGACGTGGAAGTCGCGGTGGATCCTTCTGCGGTCTGCGATGAAATCTCGCGCACGACATGCATGTTCTTCGAGATATTTCCCGATACCGCGGCCTGTTGCCGCGCGCTTGCGGAGATGTTTTGCACCAGACTCGCGATCTGATTGGAAACCTGCTCGATTTCCTCGAGCGCGGCGCCGGCGTTTTCGGCCAACAGGGCGCCGCCGACGACGTCCGTGGTGCTGCGCTCCATGGACACCACCGCCTCGTTGGTATCGGTCTGAATGGTGCGCACCAAAACTTCGATCTGCTTGGTCGCGTTCGCCGCACGCTCGGCCAATCTTTGCACCTCATCCGCCACCACCGCAAAACCGCGGCCCGCTTCACCCGCCATCGATGCCTGAATCGATGCATTCAGCGCCAGGATGTTGGTCTGCTCGGCGATGTCGTTGATCAACTCGACGATGTTGCCGATCTCTTGGGAACTCTCGCCGAGGCGCTTGATGCGCTTGCTGGTCTCTTGAATGGTCTCGCGTATGGCATTCATGCCGTCGATGGTGCGCCGCACCGCGTCGCCGCCCTTGTGCGCCACATCGACGGAGTGCCGCGCGACATCCGAGCAGCGCTCGGAATTGCCTGAAACCTCCTCGATCGAAGCGGCCATGTCGGCCATCGATTCACTGGCTGCGGAGATCTGCCGCGACGTTGCGCTGCTGGCCTTTGCCATATGCGCCGCAGCGCCCTGGGTCTGCTTGGCCGCACCGTCCAATTGAATGGCGCTGTCGTTGATGGTCGTGACCAGTTCGCGCAGCGCCTCGACGGCATAATTGATCGAATCGGCAATCGCGCCGGTGATATCTTCGGTCACCGTCGCCTGTACGGTCAGATCGCCGTCGGCGAGACTCGACAATTCATCGAGCAAGCGCATGATGGCCTCTTGATTGCGCTCATTGTCGCGCACCCGCAGCTCGTTGGTGCGCCGCATATTGGCGGTTTTCGAATACGTCCATGCCAGTGCCGCGAACAGCGCCGCGGCCAGGCCCAGTAACGCCAATATCCAGCCCTTGTAGCTTCCCGCGGATTCGGCGCGCGGCGTGGCATTCGCCAATTCGCCGGCCACGGCGCCGGCAAGCGCGGGCAAGGCGCGAGTTGCGGTTTGCGCCTTGGCCAGCGCATCGGCGGCGCCAATCGCCTTGCGCACGCTGGCGTTGAATTGCTGATTGCGTTGCACCACGGTTTTCAAGCGCTGCTCGGGATCCGCACCGGTCACTTTTTGGATGGCGATGCCGGACTCCTCGCCCGACAACGCGCGCATCACCTGATTCAGGAATTCCAAGCTATCGGCGAGCCGCTGCGCACTCGGGCCCGCGTCGCTGACACCGGATCCCAAACCGTTCAGATCCTGTTGGATGCGCTGCACCGTGAGTTCGAAGCGCTCCAGGTACCGGCTCATTCCCTCGAGCTTCTGCACGCCGACTGAGCTGCCGAGATCGCCGAGCTCGGACAGCAACTTGGGCGCCAGCTCGCGAACTTCCTGAGTGGATGCTTGAATCGCTTCCACGGCCGGGCGCGCTGCCGCGACCGTTGTCGCAGCGTCATTCAACTTGGCGAAGGTAGCGGCGTCGCCGCCGCCGGGCACTGCCGCACGCAGAGTCTTGAGCCGCGCCGCACTCTTGCCGAGGGCATCAAACGCGCTCGGCTCGCCGCGCAAGGCGTTCTGCGCTTCGAAGGGCATGCGCTGTACCAACAACGACAGTTGCTCGGCGGGCGCCGCGACCGGCGCGGAGCCCAGCGTGAGCGCCGTCAGGGCGGCGGCGGCGGCCAGACACAGCAGCACGAGCGCCGCCAGCAACGGCAGCATATTGGTGTTGGGTCCTGTGTCAGTTCGCTTACTCATTGCGTGTTCCGCTCGAACTCAACTCGCGGCCTGCAAGAAACTCTGGCTCTCCACCAAACTCTTCAAACTGATGACCGGCCAGACTTCGCCGCCGCGGCGAAAGGCGCCGGCAAGATAACTGTCGCAGCGTATGACCGTCGGCGGAGCTTCGGCGTTGAATTCCGTTTCCGCAAAACGCCGGAATCCCAACACTTCGTCCACCATGAGGCCTGCCGGAATATCCCGATGATTTACCACAATGATCCGCGCGTTGCGCCCCGGCACGGTTGCACCGCTGCCGAGGAATTGCCTCAAGTCCAGCATCGGCATCAGCGCTCCGCGAACGTTTGCCAACCCTTTCACCCAGTTCTTGGCGCCCGGTATGCGCGTCACCACCGCGGGATAACCCAGGACCTCGCGCGTTTCTTCCCGGGCGGCCAAAAAGGTTTCCCCGCCCATGCGAAACGCAACGCCCACCCACTCCTGCCCCGCGTCCGCTTCCGCGACACTCTTCGCCGCCACCGTGCGGCTGCGCTTCTCCAGTTCCTTGAGCAATTCGAATGGTCGGTCGCGCAAGCCGCGCAAGCTCAAATCTGTCCCGCTCATCGTACTCGTCATGTGGCCAGTGCGGCCTGCGCTTTCTCAACCAAAACCTGCGCAGACACCGGCTTGACCAGATAATCGACGGCACCTTGCCGCAATCCCCAAACTCGATCCGTTTCTTGACCCTTTGTGGTCACCATTATGATGGGGATCAGGCTGGTCTCCGGATCGTTGATGAGCATGCGGGTGGCCTGATAGCCATTGACGCCGGGCATCACGATATCCATGAAGATGAGATCGGGTTTCATCTCCTTGGCCTTGCGCACGCCCTCTTCGCCGTTCTCGGCTGCGGCGGTTTTGAAGCCGTGTTTCTCCAGGGCCTTCTGCATGACGAAGACCTCGGTGGGGGAGTCGTCTACGATTAGAATCAATGCCATGCTCGTATTCTCCGTCATTTCCCGACGTGCGCTTCGATCGCGCCCAACAATTCATCTTTGGTGAACGGCTTGGTCAAATAATGTTCAGATCCCACGATGCGGCCCCGGGCCCTATCGAACAAGCCGTCCTTGCTGGACAGCATGATCACCGGGATCTGCTTGAATACTTTGTTGTGCTTGATCAGCGAACACGTCTGGTAACCGTCGAGGCGAGGCATCATGATGTCGACGAACACGATGTCCGGCTGATGGTCGGCGATCTTGGAGAGCGCGTCGAATCCATCCACGGCGGTGAACACCTCGCAGCCCTCCTTGGTGAGCAGGGTTTCAGCGGTCCGGCGAATGGTCTTGCTGTCATCGATCACGAGAACTTTGAGGCCCGTGAGTTTCGGCTTGCCGCTGGTGATCATGCTCTCCACTGCGTGCGTAGGTGCTGGAATCTTGTGGCTTTTTAACATATCCAGGCCGCGCAAGCCACGGTATGGGGTCGACATTTCGAGGCAAGAGAGCCCAAACAACGGTGGCCTAGTTCACAGTTTTCTTATGAGAGCAGGCGGCACACCCGCTTGCGCTAGACTGGAGGAATGAGCATGTCGTCCCGAGCGCGTCTCGTCGTGGTCATGGACCCCATCGCATCGATCAAGCCGGCCAAGGACACCACGTTGGGGCTATTGCTCGCCGCGCAGAAGCGCGGCTGGCAACTTTTCTACGCCGAGCAAAAGGACCTTTGGCTGCGGGACGGGATCGCATGGGGCCGCCTCGCGCCGCTCCAAGTATTCGATGATCTCGCGAACTGGTTCACACTTGGGCAAACGCAGAATGCCAAACTCGGAGAATTCGACGTAATTCTCATGCGCAAGGACCCGCCGTTCGACATGGAGTACGTCTACACCACGTATATCCTCGATCGGGCGGAGCTTCAGGGCGCGCTGGTGTGCAATCGGCCGCAGGGCTTGCGGGACATGAACGAGAAGGTCTATACGGCGTGGTTTCCCGAATGCTGCGCCCCCACTCTCATCACCCGCGATATGCACGCGATGAGCGATTTCCTGCGCGAACATGGCAAGGCGGTGTGCAAACCGCTGCACGGCATGGGCGGCAAATCCATTTTTGTGCTCGAACAGGGCGACAAGAACCGCAACGTCGTGTTCGAGACCCTGACCGGCTACGGCAGCCAGTTTGCGATTGTGCAGCGATATCTGCCGGAAATCGTCAGCGCGGGCGATTGCCGGATCATGCTGGTGGATGGCGAGCCCGTGCCGTTCGCATTGCAGCGGATACCCACCGCCGAGGACCATCGCGGCAATCTGGCAGCCGGAGCGCGGGCCGAAAGCCGCGCGCTCAATGAGCGCGACCGCTGGCTGTGCGCGCAAATTGGACCGAAACTGCGCGCCGCAGGCATGATTTTCGTCGGGCTGGACGTGATCGGAGATTACGTCACCGAAATCAACGTCACCAGTCCGACGGGCATTCGCGAACTAAATAAGAAGCATGGTGTCGACATTGGTGGCATGCTGATGGACGCGATCGAGAGGACTCTGGGCGCCTCGTGACTTCCGAAATGCTTAAAGCGGGCGATGCGCTGCAAGCCGGCGAAGTACTGCGCCGCGGGCTGCCGCCAGCCAGCGATCGCATGCTGACCACCTGCTTTCTCGCCGCGCTGCTGCACGGAATCATCATTCTCGGCGTGACCTTCGGTGCGACGCGCAGCGCCTCGGACAACGAAGCTGCCGGCGGGCTCGAAGTGGTGCTGGTCAATGATCGGGCGCCGAGCGTCAAGGAGAATCCAAATGCCCGCTACCTTTCCGAGCGCACACAGCTCGGCTCCGGCAATACCCTGGATCGCGAGCGCACGCTGATCCCCAAGTCCTCATTGATTCCGCTCGATCGCGTCGGGATACCGAGCGGCGACGGGCTGGCGGAACAGCAGGCCGGTGCGGACACGGGCCAGGAGGAGCTGATCGCGACGCACAGCCCTTCGCAAAAGATTCTTTACTTCGCCGCCGCCAGCGCCGTACAGGACGCGTCGCAACTGCCGCAGCTGCTCGAGAAGCGGCCCGACCTTGCAATGACGCCCAACGACGACGGGATCGAGTTGCACTTGCGCGGCGAATCAAAGCGCGAGCTATGGATCGCGGCGGATACGCGCGCATCCGATGTGGCGGTGTATTTGGACAGTTGGCGCCGCAAAATCGAGCGCGTCGGCACGATGAATTTCCCCGACGTGGCGCGCCGCGCAAAGCTATCGGGCACCCCGGTTATCGAGGTGACCATCGGCGCCGACGGCAAGCTGCTGCAAACCGTCATCCGCCGCAGCAGCGGCCATGCGGAAATCGACGAGGCAGCGCTTCGAATCTTGAAGCTGGCGGCGCCATTTGATTCATTCCCGAGCGATTTGGCCGCCAAGCATGATCAAATACGCATTGCCTACGAGTGGCAGTTCCTCGGCGGAGCCGCGCAGGGCGGCTCCGTTTATTATTCAGAGCCGGACAAACCCTAGATTGAATTTAAGCGAATCATGAGCGATTCCGGCTATCTGACCAACCAGTTACTGATCGCCATGCCGTTCATGGGTGATCCGAATTTTGCGCAGAGCGTGGCATTGGTGTGCGATCACAGTCCTCGCGGCGCCTTGGGACTGATCGTCAACAAACCCCTGCCGATGCGCATGGGCGAGATCTTCGAACAGCTGGAAATCAAGCTGGGGCAAGGACCCCTGCGCGAGCGCCAGGTGTTGCGCGGCGGGCCGATGCAAACCGACCGCGGCTTCGTCGTGCACCGCGCCGGCGGCGAGTGGGATTCGACGCTCAAGGTCTCCGATGCCCTGCATGTCACCACGTCGCGCGACATTTTGGCGGCAATGGCGCGCGGCCAAGGCCCCGAGGAGGCGGTGGTGGCCCTGGGGTACGCAGGCTGGGACGGCGGTCAGTTGGAGGAGGAGATTCGGGCAAACGCCTGGCTCAGCGCGCCGGTTGACCTGGGCCTGATTTTTGAATTGCCGTTTGAGTCGCGCTGGGAAGCCGCGGGACGCCTTTTGGGCGTGGAATTGTCGCGAATCAGTCCAATCGGCGGCAATGCCTGAGTCGAACCCGCCCCCTTCGGCCGCACCCATGCCGTCGGAACACGAGTCGCGGCCGCGCGTGGTGCTGTCTTTCGATTTTGGCCAGCGCAGGATCGGCGTCGCCTGCGGCGATACCGTGAGCCGCAGCGCCTCGCCCTTGGAAGCATTGTCTGCGGGAAAAGACGGGCCGCGCTGGGAACTGGTTGCCAAGTTGATGCGCGATTGGCAACCCGACGTGGCGGTTGTCGGGCTGCCGTATAATGTCGACGGCTCCGACAGTGGCATGACGAGCGCCGCTCGCAGCTTCGCAGCCGAACTCAAGCGGCGTTTTTTGCTCGACGTTGCGCTGGTCGACGAGCGGTACTCATCGCGGGAAGCCGAGGCTCGCTTGAAATCGGCGCGCGAGTCCGGGGAGCGACGACGCCGGGTGATACCCGGCGATGTCGATGCAGAGGCGGCCTGCGTAATCTTGGAACGATGGTTTACAGAAAAAACATGAGGCGCGAATGCGATCACAACAAGACAGCGCCGGGGGACTGCGCCACCTTATTACGCTCGACGGCCTGACGCGGGACGCGCTGGCGGCCATTCTCGACCGGGCGGAGCGCTATCGTCGCGTTCCCGGGCAACCGGCCTACGAGGGCCGCGAGCTGGCCGGCGTGACTTTGGCCAATTTATTTTTCGAACCCAGCACTCGCACACGCGCTTCGTTCGATCTTGCCAGCCGGCGCCTGGGTGCCCACGTGCTCAACCTGGACCTGCACTCCAGTTCGCGCGCCAAAGGCGAGAGCATGCTGGACACCATATATACGCTCGAGGCGATGAACACCGATGTGTTTGTGATTCGCGATTCCGAAGCCGGCATGCCGGAGTTCTTGATCGACCACGTGGCCCCGCACGTGTCGGTTATCAGCGCCGGCGAAGCGCATGTTTCGCATCCCACTCAAGGGTTACTCGACGTTTTGACGATCCGCACCCACAAACGCCGTTTCGCGGGCCTCAAGGTCGCCATCGTCGGCGATATCAAACACTCGCGCGTGGCGCGATCGACATCAACGGCGCTCGGCATCCTGGGGACGACCGATCTGCGCCTGGTGGCGCCGCAAGCGCTGCTGCCCGAAGAGGCGGAATTCCGCGGCGCGCAGCGCTTTACGCGCATCGAGGACGGTATTGCAGGTGCGGATGTGGTGATGATGCTGCGGATTCAAAAAGAACGCATGGCGCAGGCCGCATCACTCGACGATGCCGCATATTTTCGGGATTTTGGACTGACGCCGCAGCGCTTGAAATTGGCGGCGCCGAGCGTGCTCGTCATGCATCCCGGACCGATGAATCGCGGCGTCGAAATTTCCTCCGAAGTGGCCGATGGGCCGCGATCGGTCATCCGCGAGCAGGTGAACAACGGTGTCGCGGTCAGAATGGCGGTGCTGGCGTCGATTGCCGCCACCTTGACGCGGCACCGCCGGCCTCTATGAGTCGCGCGCCTCGACCGGCAGCCGCGCCTCAGCCACGCCCGCCCGCTCCAGCGCCCGCGCGGCGGCGAGACATAGATCCTCGCGCCAGGGCGCGCCGATGAGCTGGACCCCCATCGGCAGACCCCGGCACTGCAAGCCTGCATCCAGATCGCCGGGCCACAGCGGCGCCGTGCACACCGGCAAGCCGATGCAGGAGATCGGCTGCGTGAGCAGCCCCAAACTGGCCCTTGCCGGCACGCTGCGGCCGTTGACAACGAGGGTTTCGGTGCCGATGAGCGGCGCGACCACCGGGGCGGCGGCAGCCAGCAACAAATCGAAGCGATCGAACAGCCCGAGCGCCTCGGCGAACACCTGCTGGCGCACGCGTTGTGCCTGAACGACCCAGGAAGCGGGAATCAGGCTGCCGGCCACCAGACGCGCGCGCGACAGCGGCTCGTAGGCGTCGAATTGCGTAACCAGGCGCGCGCGATGCAGGGCGCCGCCCTCGGCGCCGGTAATGACGAACGCGGCCGCACGCGCGGCTGCGGCGCTTTTGAGTTCAACGGTGAGGGTCGCGCCCAAGGCAGACGCCGCCAGCTGCACCGCGTGCCGCGCCGCCGGGTCCGCCCATTCATGAAACCATCCGCCGAGCATCCCGATCCGAATTCCCTGAGGCAGTGTCAATGACGCGCTGACCGGCTCGACATCGCGCTGCGCGCAGGCGGGGTCGTCAGGGTAAGGACCTTGCAGCGCATCGTATGCCGCCGCCAGATCGGCCACGGTGCGTGCAAACGGACCCAGGGTGTCGAGGCTGTGGACGAAGGGAAACGTGCCGCTGCGCGGCAGACGGCCATAAGTGGGTTTGAGTCCGAAAACTCCGCAAAACGACGCCGGCACGCGGATCGAGCCATTGGTGTCGGAGCCCAAGGCTATCGGTACCAGCCCCGCGGCAACCGCCGCCGCCGATCCTCCGGAAGATCCACCGGCCACTCTGGTGCGATCGTGGGGATTGCGCGTGGCTCCATAGTGACTGTTTTCAGTCGTGAAGCCGTAGGCATGTTCATCCATGTTGAGGGCGCCGACCAGCACCGCGCCGGCGCTGTGCATGCGCGCCAGCAGCGGCGCATCCGCAGCAGCCGGCGCATTGCCCGCATTCACTTTGGCGCCGGCCAAGGTCACCAAACCCGCGATATCGAACAGGTTCTTCACGGCGTAGGGCACGCCGGCCAGCGGCGGCAGCGCCTGACCGCGCGTGCGCAGTGCGTCGATCGCGGCGGCCTCGCGGCCTGCACGCTCAAAAGTCATCGCAGTAAAGCAGTTCAAACCGGGATTGCGCCTCTCGATCCGGGCTTGCGTTTCGGTCAAGACTGCATGGGCGCTCAAGGTGCCATCGCGGATCTGGCGCGCGATGTCGGCGCAGCCGATCACGGTCTGAACACTGCTGCCGCCTCCGACGCGAACGGCAGCGGCCACGCTAGGATGATTTGCGCGACGCTTTCGATGCGCGAGAACTGC
>DATMKO010000168.1:0-13610 GCA_035571175.1 Steroidobacteraceae bacterium
TGAACAAGCAATGGGCCGCCTACCTGACCAAGGCCAAACAGAAGCAGCTGAGCGGCAAATGACCGCGGCAGCGCGCCAGCTCGAGCGTGGCGTGAATTGGCGCGGCGTGAGTTGGCGCCGCGTGCTGCTGGCGGCTGAACCATATCTGTACACCCTGCCGTCGGTGCTGCTGATCTGCGTGATCATGCTCGTGCCGCTGGTGATCGGTCTCACCTACGCATTTCATGATGTCAGGCTTCTGGATCCGGCGAGCGGTGACTTCGTCGGGCTCGAGCATTTTCGCGAACTCAGTGCCGACCCGGCGTTTTGGAACGCGCTGCGCAACACCGTGACTTGGACGGCCGCTTCGGTGACCTTGCAGTTCGGATTGGGATTGGTTCTTGCGCTGCTGCTCAACCGGCGATTCCCCGGGCGGGCACTGATTCAGCTGCTGGTGTTTCTACCATGGGCGATCCCGAGCTTTTTGTCCGGATTGAATTGGGCATGGCTGTTCAATCCGGTGGTGGGACCACTGCCGTACTGGCTTAAAGCCCTGGGTGTGCTGGCAGCCGCCGACAATCTCCTGTCTCACCCGCGCCATGCTTTGTGGGGGCCCATCATCGCCAATGTCTGGTGGGGCATTCCTTTTTTCGCGATAACCCTGCTGGCCGCGCTGCAATCGATCCCCGCGGATATTTACGAAGCTGCCGCCATCGATGGGGCGGGACCCTGGATCAGATTTCGCCGCATCACCCTGCCGTTCCTCGCGCCCACCATGGCCATCACCATTCTGCTGCGCACCGTATGGATCGCCAACTTTGCCGATCTGATCGTGATCATGACCAAAGGCGGCCCGGCCGACTCCACGCAAATTCTCGCCAGTTACATATTCACCCAGGCGTTTCAGCGACTCGATTTTGGCTATGCCTCGGCAGTGGCCACGGTGCTTTTGGCGCTGCTGCTGGCTTACGCCATGGTTCTCATGGCGCTGCGCGCCGCCCTCACGCGCCGCGGCTGATCATCATGGAACCGCACGGCAAGGGTATCTGGGCGATTCATTACCTGCTGCTCGCCGCGTTTGTCATCTTCGCGTTGTTCCCCCTATTCTGGTTGCTGAAGGTTTCGATCACGCCGAACGATCTGTTGTATTCCGAGGGAGTCCGCCTTTGGCCCTCGCGTGCCACCGCCGAGCACTATGCATCGGTGATCGCGCACAGCCAGTTTCCCCTGTTCTTCCGCAACAGCGTCATCGTGGCCACCACCACCGCGCTGTTCTCGACCTTGTTCGCGGCGGCGGCCGGCTACGGTTTCTCCAGATTTCAATTCCGCGCCAAGTATTGGATCGTGGGGCTGATGCTGATCACGCAGATGTTTCCCCTGGTCATGATCATCGCGCCGATCTTTCGCCTGCTCAAACCGTTGGGACTCACGAATTCTCTGGCCGGCCTGATAATCGTGTACACGGCCTTCAACGTGCCGTTCGCGAGTTTTCTCATGCAGTCATTCTTCGATGCCATTCCCAAAGATCTCGAGGAGGCTGCGATGCTGGACGGCGCCAATCGATTTGCGGCTTTCCGCAGAATCATCGTGCCGCTCACGCTGCCCGGGCTGGCGGCAACCCTTGGTTTCGTATTCACCGCGGCTTGGAGCGAATTGCTGTTCGCGCTCATGCTGAACTCGTCGAGCGCCGCCAGTACCTTCCCGGTCGGCTTGTTGGCATTCGTATCAAAATTCTCCGTCGACTTTGGCCAGATGATGGCGGCCGGCGTCCTGGCATTGCTGCCGGTGTGCATGTTCTTTGTTTTCATTCAACGCTATCTGGTGCAAGGCCTCACCGCCGGCGCCGTGAAGGGCTGACGTGGCCGCCATCCGCATTCGCGACCTGTGCAAGTCCTACGGCGACGCCAAGGTTCTGCGCAGCATAAATCTCGACATCGATGACGGAGAATTCGTCGTGCTGGTCGGACCTTCGGGATGCGGCAAATCGACGCTGCTGCGCCTGATCGCCGGCCTGGAAGCAATCACCAGCGGCGAGATCCGCATCGGCGAGCGCGTGATCAACGAACTGGCGCCGAAGGATCGGGACGTGGCGATGGTTTTTCAGTCATATGCCCTGTATCCACATATGACAGTGCGCGAAAACATGAGCTTCAGCCTGAAACTCCGAGGCTTATCGCGGGATCGCATCGCGGCCGCCGTCGATGCCGCCGCGGCAAAGCTCGAAATTCAAGAATTGCTGGATCGCAAGCCGCGGGCCCTGTCGGGCGGACAGCGGCAGCGGGTTGCGATGGGCCGCGCGATGGTGCGCGAACCGAAGGCTTTTCTGTTTGACGAACCGCTGTCGAACCTCGACGCGCGCTTGCGCGAACAAATGCGCTATGAAATTCGCAAACTGCAGCGCGATCTTGGCACCACGTCAATCTATGTGACGCACGACCAGATCGAGGCCATGACCATGGCCGACCGGATAGTCGCGATGCACGCAGGGATCGCGCAGCAAATTGGCACGCCGGCCGACCTCTATGACAATCCCGCGAACTTGTTCGTCGCCGGATTCATCGGTTCGCCGGCGATGAATTTCATCGCTGCAACGCTGGTTCACGAGCGCGAGGCCGCGGACAATGCCACGCACAGCAGCGTGATGGTTGGAAGCCTGCGGCTGGGCAGCGTTCTGCATGCCTGCGCCGCGCGCAAGGACGGCCGCGTGACCGTCGGCATTCGGCCGGAACGCATTGCCTTGGGCGAGGCATCCGGACTCGCGACGCAAATCGATTTGCTGGAGCCGACCGGGCTGGGAACCGTTTTGCATCTGCGCCTGGCGGGGCAGCGAATCAAGGTATTCACCACCGAACGGCTGGCGGCCGGCACCAAGGATGCCGTGAATATTGTGGTCCAATCCCGCGACCTTTTGCTGTTCGATCCCGATACCGGCGCGCGATTGCGCTAGCGCTGGCCCGCGCTCAAGACCGCCAGCATGTCTTCGTCCTCTTCCGTGGGCTTTTCGGCATTGCCGCGCAGCAGCTCCAGGCATTGATCCGCCGGCATCGGCCGCGCGAACAGGAACCCCTGCCCGGTCAGACAGCCCAGCTTGCGCAAAATCTCCGCCTGCTGGTAAGCCTCGATGCCTTCGGCAATCACCTGAATGTGCAAGTGTCTCGCAATCGCAATGATCGCGCTCACGATTGTCAGATCGCTGGAGTCCGTCACCAGATCTCGAACGAAACTACGATCGATCTTGAGCGTGTCCACGCGCCAGTTCTTGAGGTAGCTCAAACTGGAATAACCGGTGCCAAAATCGTCGATGGCGATCTTGATTCCAAGATCGCGCAGGCGCGCTATGGTGTCCTGGCGGTTTTCCCCGGCCGGCGCGTGCGAGTCGAACATCGCCCTTTCTGTCATCTCCAACTGCACCAACTCCGGCCGCAGGTCATGCGTTTTCAGCAACGCCGCAATCGTCGACTGCAGCTCGCCCTTTTGCAGCTGGGCGGGCGCGATGTTCAGCGACACCGGCACCAGTATGGCGCCCGCCTTGCGCCAGGCGCTCATCGTTTGCAGGGTACGATGCAGCACGAAATTACCCATGGGCACGATCAACCCGGTTTCTTCGGCCACCGGAATGAACTGGTCGGCCGGTATCATCCCATGCACCGGATGCGACCAGCGCATCAGCGCCTCGAGGCCGACAATCTTTCGCGTCAGCAGATTCACGAACGGCTGATAGTGCACGTCAAACTGCTTCAAGCGCAGCGCCTCGCGCAGGCTGGCCTCGACGGCCACACGATGCTTGAGCTTGCGATTCATGGCGTGACTGAACATCTGCACGTTGTTGCGGCCGCGATCCTTCGCCTGATACATGGCGGTATCCGAATGTTTCAGCAATTCGCCCATATCGGCGCCGTCGCGCGGATATAGACTGACCCCCACGCTTCCGGTGGTCTGCAGCTGATGCCGATCGATGATGATCGGCCGGTTCAATGTCTCGATGATGCGTCCCGCGCCCATCGTGACCTCATCGTAGGTCTTGACGTTGCGAAATACCACGACGAACTCATCTCCGCCCATGCGAATGACCACATCGCTGTCGCGCACGCACCCGCGCAGCCTTTGTGCCACCTCTTGCAGCAGCTTGTCGCCGGTTTCGTGGCCGCGCGTGTCGTTGATGTGCTTGAAGCGGTCCAGGTCAAGGAACACGACGCCGAGCATGGTGTTGGCGGCTTTGGCTTCCTCGATGGCCTGCGGCAGAAACGATGTCAGATAGTGCCGGTTCGGCAGGCCTGTCAATTGATCGTGATGCGCCATGCGATCGAGGCGCTGTTGATTCTCGATGATCTGCTGCTCTGCCTTGCGTCGCAATGAAACATCATGCGTCACATAGGCCAGAACGTCGCGGCCATCCACATCAAGTGCGTTGCACCTGACCTCGGTGTCGATCAAGGCGCCGCTCTTGCAGCGCTGCTGCAAGTTGATCGCCATGTGCGGATTTGCATCTCGAAGCCGCGCCAGGACATTTTCAGGCATTGCCGTGCCGTCGGCGAAAATGTCGGCCAGCGTCAGGGACCGTGCTTCGTCATCCGTGTAGCCCAAGCGGCCGAGGAATGCCGGATTGGTGTACAGCACTTGCTGCGAACTGCTGTCCACAATGACGATGCCGTCGTTGGCCTGGTCGATCAAGGCCTTGTAGCGCGCATCAACCGATCGTTGATGTCGAAAGTAACCCTTCAACGCGAGAATCAGCACCACGACCAGCGCGAGCAGGACCAACAAAGCGGCGAGAATATACGCCACCGCGCTGCCGCCGCGGGCGGCGCGCTGCTCGACGAACGCGCCGTCCGGCGTGGCTGCCCGCATGACGTGCAGCACACGCAGCGGTCGGCCGCTGGCATCGCGCAATGCGGCGTACCCGGAAGAATCGTCGGGCGACAAGTGCGTCGTTACACTGAATTCCTCGGCGGAGCGCACCGAGTCGGCGTCGTTGGTGTTGTTGGGAAACGCGGACGGGTCGAAATTCTGCAGCGGCTGCAGCACCAAGGTTTCACTCACCGACCGCGCCAGCTGCGAGAGTCTGGCCGGCGACAGCGTGCGCGTCACGATCACCCAACCCAAAATTGAGCCCGGAGCGGCGCGCGCAGTAATGGCGCGCGCCACCACCCATCGATCACCCGTAAAAGTTACGAACTGCGGCGGGCGGTTGGTCGTATCGGAAGATTGTGTTGAGGCGGCGAGCGGCTCGATCAGGCGCGTCAAAACCGAATCCGGCGGCTGCTCGCTAAGCTGACCATTCACGATCGCGACGCTGAAGCGCAAGGCGCGGGAGGCCGTGAGGACCGATACCGCGTCGACGCCCTGACGAACCATGTCGGCCAGTTCCAGGCGATTGGCTGAAGCATCGGGGCTATCCTGGACCAGACCTACGGCCGCGTCGGACTCCGCCAATTCGCGCGCGCGCTCGACCAGCCGATGCGATTCATCGGCAATTTGTTGGGCCACCTGCGTGAGCTGCAAGCTCATGTTTTCGCGTTCGAGGACGGCGGCGCGCCGGCGCCAGTCGCGCTGGCTTGCAATCAGCAGGCCGAGCAGCACGATGGCCAGCAGCCCGCCGGCAGCCAGCCATGCCGATCGTCCCTTCAACGCCGCGCGCAGCCAAGCTTTCTTGGTCATGCCGAGGCGTGGACCCGGGCAGGGATGCGTGGCTGAAACCGGTGGTAATACGACATAATAATGCAGCGCAATGGTTACGTCGCCGAAGTATCGGCGACGCCGCCTGAAGTATCCGATATCGGGTGCACAGTTCCGGGTCGAATGTATGCTTGGATGCGACAACTGAAATGACGGGCCAGAAATGACGATTCAGCGTAGTGACCGATATCTTGCAATTCGCGCCGAACAACCGGCAGGTTCAACGCAACCCAGGGTACGTCTGGACACCAGCCTCGAGTTGCTGCTGCAGCGTGCGCCGCTTACCCGGGATGCCCGAGTTCTTGCGACCGTCGTGGCGACCGCGGGATCGACTTACCGCAAACCCGGTGCGCGCATGCTGATCATGGCTGACGGCAGCTACCTAGGGCTGCTCAGCGGCGGCTGTCTCGAATCAGACCTGCAGCTTCATGCCCGCGAGGTGATGCAGAGCGGCCTGCCGCGCGCTGTGGAATACGATATGCGCGGACCCGACGACACGCTGTTCGGTATCGGCGCCGGATGCGAAGGCGCCATGCGCGTCTTGCTGGAACTTGCAAATCCCGGCAGCCCTGCCGCGGCGGCGCTTGCCGCGGCCGGTCGAACCACACAGGCCGGCGACGCAAGCTGTTTGGTGATGGTGCACGAATCGGCGACCTTGAGGTTGGGCACCTATGTTGCCGAGCCGCCGCTGCATCCAGGTTTGGTGGCGGCGGGAAATGAATCGTTGGCCAAAACAGCGTCGCGCGGCATGGATTGGGGACTCGGAGCTGAGCGCACTCGCGCGTTCGTGCAGTTTCTCGCACCACCGCCGCATTTGCTGATTTGCGGCGCGGCACCCGATGCACAGCCGGTCGCAGAAGCTGCGCGAGGATTGGGGTGGCGGGTTTCGGTCGTCGATCATCGGCCCGCGTATGCGGTGGCGGCACGCTTTCCCGGCGCCGAAGTGCGGGTCGCTCAGCCTACGCAACTGCGCTCTGAGATCGACCTCACGCGCTGCCATGCAGCCGTGGTCATGAGTCATCATCTGGCTTCCGACGAAGCCTATTTGCGCGAACTTGCCGAGGCCGGCGCCCCTGCGTACGTGGGATTATTGGGTCCGGAAGCGCGTCGTGACCGTATCGCGAAGGAATTGGGACCGCTGGCGGAAAAACTGCGCTTTCGAATTCGCGGCCCCGTCGGCATCGATATCGGTGCGGTGACGCCGGAAGGGATCGCGCTGTCGATCGTGAGCCAGATTCACGCTTGGCTCGCCGGTCGCGCCGGCGGCGAACCCGTTTCACCGTAGATTGACGCGGCGGCGCGACCCGCTAAAGGATTGGCCGGCGCGGCCGAACTCCCAAGGGCTCGGGTAAAACCAATTTTGGCCATTGCCTTGAACCCTTGGGATGGGGTGCGTCGATATGACAAATGCGGGCGAACGCGCGGCTGCACTCGAATTCCTACAGAACCTGGCCGTCGAAGTATCCCAGGGCACGGTCGATCTGCCGTGCTTTCCCGGCGTCGTCGTGAGGATCAGTCAGGCATTGGCCGACCCCAACACCAGCTCCGATCGCCTCGTCACCATAGTCGGGGCGGAACCGCGTCTCGCGGCTCGCGTGCTGCAAACCGCCAATTCAGCCGCATTCAGGAACTCCGGAAAACCCTTGACCGACCTGCGCTCCGCCGTCACCCGGCTCGGACAGCAAATGGTACAGGGCACGGCAATGTCCTATGCGATGCAGAATATGAAGAACGAGGCGTCGTTGCGGTCAATCGCACAGCCGCTCGCCGAGTTGTGGAACCGAAGCATTGCAGTCGCCTCGATCAGCAAGCTGGTCGCGATGCGAACCAAGGTGAGCGCCGACGAGGCGTTCTTGACCGGATTGCTGCACGGGATCGGAAGCCTCTACATCATGGCGCGCGCGGCAAATCTCGCGAATGTGCTCGGCGGCGACTCGGCCTGGATGGGGCTCATCGGCGGTTGGCATGCATCGATCGGCAAGGCGGTTCTGCAAAGTTGGGGCTTTGCCGGGCCGATGTGCGACGCGGTTGGAGATCAAGGCGATCTGGACCGCAAATGGAAGCACGAAGCAACGCTTACCGATGTGTTGATCGTCAGCATGGTGCTGGCCGACGAATTGCAAACCCCCGAACCGCGAGTCACTGCGACCGCAGGGAGCAATGCCTTTCTCAGTCTCGGCGTGTCGCCGGCCGACCGCACCACCATTCTCGCGCAGGCGCAGACGCAAATTCTCCTGGTGCACGAGGCTCTGGGGTAGAATTGCTTCGATGAATGGGATGCGCGTCATCGCCTTGTCGGCTGCCTGGCTGATCACAGTATTGGACGTGAGCGTGGCCGCGGCGGTCGCCGCACCGGCAACCACACCTGCTACCGTGCCTGCGCCAACCGCTACCGCGCCGCCGATTGCACCGCCAACTCAAGATTGGCGTGTGACTGTGCGCGAATTCGCCGCCAAGCATTTCAAGAATCCGGCGTGGGGCTACTCGCACTGCCAGCGTGACTATGCGCTGGCCCAAGAGCTGGCGGCGGCTGATCACGTCGCGCTCGACGACGACGTGCTGTATGCCGCCGCGTACCTGCATGACATCGCGGCGTTTGCGCCGTGGGAAGACACCAAGGTCGATCACTCCGATGTCGGCGCCCGGGTGGTTGACACGATTTTGCAGGGCACCGGATTTCCGATGGCGAAGATCGACGGCGTCCGCGGAGCAATCCGCACGCATATGTACTATCGGGATCCGGCGGGACCCGAAGCGCTGTACCTGCACGACGCCGACGCCTTGGACTGGCTGGGGGCGATCGGTGCGGCACGCATCATCGCGCTGGTCGACCCGAACGGCGGCAAACCGGATGGCGCCAAAGCGGTGGCGATGCTGGTGGACAATCTTAACAAGGTGCCCACCCGGGTATTATCGCCGGCCGGCCGCGCGCGCGTCCCCGAACGCAAGGCCGAGCTCGAGAAATTCCTGGCGGATTTGCGGCGCGAGACGCAAGATCTTCGTACGCTCTGATTCCTTGGCGGCGATTATTTCGGCACGGAGTGGATGGGATCTGTCCAATACACTTCTTCGAGCCGCTCCGCGGCATCGATGTTGAGATTGACCACCACGGATTCGTTATCGCTGCGCACCAGCACGCATTCCAGCGGCGCATCGCTCAGCGCGTTGATTTCCTGGTGCGGCACATACGGCGGGACAAAAATGAAATCGCCGGCGTCCGCGGTAGCGACGAATTCGAGGCGCTCGCCCCAGCGCATGCGCGCCGCACCCCGCACCACGTAGATGACGCTTTCCAGTGCGCCGTGATGATGCGCGCCGGTTTTCGCATTCGGCTGAATCAGCACCGTGCCGGCCCATAATTTTTGCGAGCCGACCCGCGAAAAATTCACGGCGGCCGCTCGCAACATCCCCGGCGTCTGCGGCGTGTTGCTATCCAGAGTGTTGCTTCTGATGACCCGCACACCCTGGGTGCGCCAATCGATGTTCGGCTTCAACTATTTCTCCCGAGAGGCTATAAATGGCCCCGTGGCCTTGCGCCTCCTCGCGAGAATACTCCAAACCATATGAATTCCATCAATGAAAATTCAGCGGCTGCCCGGCTTCGGCTGCCGCCGGCATGGACCGTTGCCGCGCCGGTCTTTGCCGGCGTGATACTGCTGGCGGCCGGTTTCGGTTTGGGCCGCGGCATGGGCGGATTTTTCGTCGCTGTCCTTGCACTGGGCCTCGGTGGCGCCGTGTTCGCCGCCGTACACCATGCCGATGTCGTGGCGCACCGAGTGGGCCAACCCTATGGCACCCTGGTGCTGGCGCTGGCGGTCACCCTCATCGAAGTTGCACTCATCGTGTCGCTGATGATTGCGGGCGGCCCCGCCACGGCGGCATTGGCCCGCGATACCGTGTTCGCGGCCGTGATGATCATCCTGAACGGCATCGTCGGGCTCAGTCTTCTCGTCGGCGGCGTCATGCATCGCGAGCAGCGCTTCAGCGTCGACGGCGTCAGCGCGTTGCTCATGACGTTGAGCACCATCGTCATCATGACCCTGGTTTTTCCGAACTACACCGTCGCACTGCCCGGCCCCTACTACTCCCCCAGCCAGCTGCTGTTCATCGCGATCGTGTCGCTGGTGATCTATGGCGCGTTCGTCTTTACGCAGACCATCGGGCATCGGCATTTTTTTCTCGACGACGTTGCCGACGAGCCGCAGCACGCCGGGCGGCCCGGCAATCGAACCACCGCCATGAGCGCGGTGTTGCTGCTGGCATGCCTCGCCGCCGTGGTGCTGCTGGCGGAGAACCTTGCCCCGGATCTTGAGGCGTGGGTGGAGCATTTGGGTGCTCCACCCGCCCTGGCGGGCGTGATCGTCGCCGCGGTGGTTTTGCTGCCGGAGGGCCTTGCCGCGCTGCGTGCGGCGCAGGCAAATCGTCTGCAGACCAGTCTCAATCTGGCGCTGGGCTCGGCGATCGCCAGCATCGGATTGACCATCCCGACTGTCGCCTTTTTGTCGCTATATATGCATACGCAATTGACCTTGGGTATCAGCACCGAGTCGACGGTACTGCTGATCCTGTCGCTATTCGTCACCGCCGTGGCGCTGCGCACCGCACGCACCAACATTCTGCACGGCGTCGTGCTGCTGGTGATTTTTGCGGTCTATCTTTTTACGACCGTCGTGCCTTAAGCGGTTCGCGCGGCCGAGTCGGCGGCCAATAATATGGCCTCGCGGATGCGCGTATAGGTGCCGCAGCGGCAAAGATTGCCGCTCATGGCGGCATCGATGTCCTCATTGCTGGGTTTTGGTACGCGCTTGAGCAGCGCGCAAGCCGTCATCAACTGCCCGCTCTGGCAATACCCGCACTGCACGACGTCGACGTGGGTCCACGCCTGGCGCAATGCATCGATTTGCTGGCCTTGCACGCCTTCGATGGTTCTCACCTCGCGGCCCTGTACCGCCTCGAGCGGTGTAACACAGGAACGCACGGCTTCACCGTCCAGGTGCACCGTGCAGGCGCCGCAAAGCCCCTTGCCGCAGCCATACTTGGTGCCGACCAGTTTGAGCTCGCCGCGCAGCACCCAGAGCAACGGCGTATCGGGCTCCGCCTCGACCGCGGTGTTCTTGCCGTTGATATTGAGTGTTGGCATGGCGGACTTTAAGCGATCTTCAGCGGCAGGCTGCGCAGCCGCACGCCGGTGAGCGCGAACAGCGCGTTGGCGACAGCGGGAGCAATCGGCGGCGTACCCGGTTCACCGACGCCGCTTGGAGCTTCGACGCTCTGCATGATATCCACTTGAATCGCCGGGCACTCGTTGATGCGCAGCGGCGCGTAATCATTGAAATTGCTCTGCTGCACCTGGCCCTTCTCGATGGTGATCTCGCCGCGCAGCGCTGCCGACAATCCAAACACAATCCCGCCTTCCATTTGTTGACGAATCAGATTTGGATTCACGGCGACGCCGCAATCGACGACGCAGATGACACGGTGCACGCGGATCTGACGCTGCTCACCCAGCGACACTTCGGCGATCTGTGCAACGACGCTGCCGAAACTGCGATGGATGGCGATGCCGCGCCCCTGCTTCGCACCGTCGGGGGCAGCCGCGAGCGGCTGCTGCCAATTGGCGAGTTCGGCTGCGCGACTTAAGACCCGCCGGTGCCGCGCATCCCCGCTCAACAGCTCCGCCCGAAATGCGACCGGGTCTTTTCCCGAGGCCACCGCGCACTCATCGATGAAGCTCTCGACAAAAAAAGCGTTCTGCGAATGCGCCACCGAGCGCCAGATGCCGACGGGTACTGCCGTTTCCACGGTCACATGGGCAACTCGAGCGTTGGGAAACGCGTAGGCTGTGTTGGAAGCGCCATCCGTGGACATGTCGATGAACGAAGGCGCACCCATGCTCGAGCCGGCCGACGTGGTCTGCCACGCGATGAGCTTGCCGTTGGCATCGAAGCCCGCCTTGCAGCGGCACAGGTAGGTCGGGCGGTAGTAGTCATGCGCCATGTCCTGTTCGCGCGGCCACAGCAGCTGCACCGGCGCGCCCTGTGTTTCACGCGCCAGCAGCGCCGCTTGCACGACGAAATCCGAGAGATAGCGCCGGCCGAACCCGCCGCCGAGGTACGGTACCTTGATGTCGACCTTTGCCTCCGGAATGCCCAGCGCCTTGGCTACGGCGCCGCTGGCGAATCCGGCCGCCTGAGTGGGTGCCCACACCGTTGCCGCGCCGTCCTTGAATTGCGCCGTGCAATTCATGGGCTCCATGGTCGCGTGCGCGAGAAACGGCACGCGGTATTCCGCTTCGATGGTCTTGGCTGCCGATTTCAATGCGTCCGCGACGCGGCCTGTGTGGAAGTGGACCGTGCCGTCCTTGCCATCAAGCGCAGCCTTGAGATCACTGCTGATGGTTTCGCTCGAGAGCGCCGCTGCCGCGCCGTGATCCCATTCGATCGCAACCTGTCGCAGCGCATGCATGGCACGAAACGGCGTATCCGCGATGACCGCGACGCCGCCGCAGGTGCTGCCCGGCATGATGGAACTGGCCTTGGCCGGCTCTAGCTTGACCACTTTGCGCACGCCCGGCATGGCTTGCGCCGCGGCAGCGTCGAAACCCGCCACTTTGCCACCCACGGTCGGACACATCGAGATGCTGGCATACAGCAATCCCGGCAGCAGCACATCGATGCCATAGGTAGCGGAGCCATCGAGTTTGGCGGCATTGTCGATGCGGCGCACGGGATGTCCGATCAACTTGTACTGCGCCGAAGTCTTCAGCGTCACATCCTTCGGCAGCGGCAATTGCGCCGCGCGCTGCGCAAGCTCGCCGAAGGCAGCGCTTTTGCCGGAGGGGTGCAGCACCCGTCCATTTTCGGCGCGGCATTCGCCGGCAGGCACTCGCCACAGCGCCGCCGCGGCGCCGATCAGCATCGCGCGGGCCGAGGCTCCCGCCTCACGCAGAGGCAACCATTGGTCTGCCACGCTGGAGGAGCCGCCGGTGCCCTGCAGTCCGGGCACTGCACGAATGATCTTGCCGAGCACATGACCCGTGGCTCGCTTTATCAGGCCGTGATCGTTCGGCTGGAAGGGTAGCCCATCGATGATGACCGCCTGGTTATTGTAGATGGCATCGAGAGTCGACTGCTCCAATGTCACCTGAGTCCAGTCGGCATCCATCTCCTCGGCCAGCAGCATGGCAAGACCGGTCTGGGCGCCCTGCCCCATCTCGGCCTGCGACATCATGACGGTCACGGTGTTGTCGGAGGAGACCTTTACCCAGCCGTTCAGGGCAACTTGCCCCTGACTTAACGCCAAGGGCTTGTCGGTCATCAAGCGCCGCCGTTGCGGCATCGCGGCCCAACCGATCATCAGTGCGCCCACTGCCCCGGCAGTACCGAGGACGATGTAGCGGCGCTTAAGATTGGGCATGGCGACACGGTAGGGTTCCGCGGCAGCACTGTCAAACGCTGCGCATCCCACAGAGCGGCTGGCGCGCGCCCGAAAGGTCGGTAAGATGCGGAATTTCCAATTCGGGGAGATTCGATGAAGCACTTCCTGTCGGTCTGCTTAAGTCTGGCGTTGAGCTTGAGCGCAACAAACGCCGCGGCGGATAGCCAGAAGCTGCGCGTGATCAGCTGGGCGGACTACGTACCGGCCGACCTGATCGCGGCTTTCAAGAAGGAGACCGGCATCGACGTGGAAGTGACCTTGTCGAACAACGAAGAGATGATCTCGAAACTTCGCGCCACCGGCGGCGCCGGCTACGATCTCGCGCAGCCTTCTCAAGACCGCATCGCCGCCGCGCAGCGCGACTTCGGCATTTACAAACCCTTGGATTTGAGCAAAGTGAAGCTCGAGCAGTTTCAGCCCGAGTTTCTGGACATCGTCCGCAAGAACACGACCATCGACGGAAAATTGTATGGCCTGCCCTATCTATGGGGGACCGATGGGCTGGTGGTGAATGCCAA
>DATMKO010000169.1:0-3764 GCA_035571175.1 Steroidobacteraceae bacterium
CCACCGGGGTTGTGGATCACGATGAGCTCGAACTGGATCTCATCGACCATGGCCTCGAAGAAATGGGCGACAGCACCGGCGAGAAAGGCGAGCCGCAATTGGTGATCCGCTGCGCCTTTCACGATTTCGGCAAGCTGCAAGTGGCGCTCGAGCAGCGCGGCTTAGCACCTCTATCCGCGGAGCACGAGTACATCTGTTCGGTGCCGATCGAGCTGCCGGAGGATCAGGCGGCGGAGGTTCTGGCCTTGATCGACAAACTCGAACAGGACGACGACGTGCAAAAGGTGTTTCACACCCTGGCGTAAGGCGGAGACTTCCTTTACGCGCCAGCAGGGCGCCGTGGCAGCGCCTTAAGCTTTATTCATCCTGTCATCGCCGATCAGCCATGGGCGTTTTACTCCCTGAGAGCTAAAACTTTTGGAGGATGTCATGAGCAGGTTACTTAAGCTGTTGATTCCTATAAGTATTATCGCGATGAGCGGCTGTGTGGTCGCACCCTACGGCTACTATCGTGGATACTACGGTCCGCGTGTCGCGGTGGTTGCGCCCGCTCCCGTGGTGGTCGTTCGGCCGTATCGTTAATGCAAGCAGTTAGCACGAAGCGGACGGGTGAGCTAACGTGTCCGCATGGCGACTCACCCGTTCCGCATCGTCAATGTCTTCACCCGCGCACAAGGCGCGTTGACCGGGAATCCTCTTTGCGTTTTTGAAAACGGCAGCGGCTTGAGCACCGAAGCCATGCAAGCCCTGGCGCGCCAATTCAACCTGTCGGAAACGACATTCATCCTGCCCTCGTCGCGCGCCGATGCGCGGGTGCGCATCTTCACGCCGACCTATGAAATGCCCTTCGCGGGACACCCGACTCTCGGCACGGCGCAGGTGTGCCGCGCGCTGAAGCTGGGAAAGGATGCGCTGGTTCTGGAGATGCAGGCCGGGTTGATTCCGGTGCGCGCGCAGGGCGATCGCTGGACCTTGACCGCCATGGGCGCCACCTGGCGTGAACTCGACGCCTCGCGCGACGAGCTGGCCAAGGCTTTAGGACTCAAAAAGGCCGATCTCGGCGAGCGGCCCTTGTGGATGAAGGCTGGCAAGGAGCAGCTGGTCGTGCCGCTGACCTCAATCGATGCAGTGCGGCGCGTCTCGCCGGTACCGCAACGTTTGCAAAGCATCCGCAGCGAGGATGGCCAGAGCATGGCCTATGTATTTTTCATCAGCGACGATAACAGCGCGTTGGCGCGGTTTTTCTTTCCTCAAGGCGGCGCCATACTCGAGGATCCGGCAACCGGGTCCGCCACTGCGAACTTCGGCGCCTGGTGCTTGGCCATGAAGCGAACATTGCCGGTGCAAATGCAGATTTCGCAGGGCGAGTTCGTGGCGCGGCCGTCCGATCTCTATCTTGACGTGACCCGCGAGCGGGAAATCTTTGTCGGCGGCGATGTGGTCGAGATCGGCAGGGGCTCCATCACCCTGTGACGGTGTCGCGCGCCCAGCGAATCACCGGCACGAGCCGCGGCGCCACCATCGAGAAAGCCTGATCAAAGGTCACCCAGCGTGCCTCGTGGTGCTCGGGCCTGCCGAGTTCCGGGTTGATGGGCAGGCTCACTTCGGTATCCTTGCTTCGAGCAAGGTAGTACCGGGCATACTTGCCATTGTTATACGGCCCGGTTTGCACAAAATTCGTGCCCCAGTCAAACGCCAGGTGTTCCAGAGTCGTCTCCTCGCGCACTTCGCGCAATGCCGCATCCAAGGGTTCCTCGCCCGGCTCAACCATCCCCTTGGGGAAATCCCAGTTTTTATACGCCCGCAGCAGCAGGGTCTGCATCTGGCCCTGCACGCCATGCATCACCACGACGCCCGCAGACAGTCGGTGGGGATGCGCGGCCGCCATGCGTCACGCGGCCTTGAGGCTGGGCTGTCGAATCAGGTGATCGAACGCGCTGAGCGACGCCTTGGCACCCTCGCCCATGGCGATGACGATTTGCTTGTAGGGCACGACGGTGCAGTCTCCAGCCGCGAATATGCCGGGCACCGAGGTCTGTCCGCGCGCATCGACCTCAACTTCGCCGCGCGGCGACAGCTTGACGGTGCCCTTCAGCCAATCGGTATTCGGCACCAAGCCGATTTGCACGAATACGCCGGCGACTTCCAGGTCTCGCATTTCGCCGCTGGACCGTTCCTGGTACTTGAGACCGGTAACGCGCTGCCCGTCGCCGATCACTTCCAAGGTCTGCGCGCTGGTGATCACTGCCACATTCGGAAGACTATTGAGCTTGGCTCTCAATACCGCGTCTGCGCGCAGCTGCGCATCGAATTCGATCAAGGTAACGTGGCTGACCAGACCCGCGAGATCGATGGCGGCTTCAACTCCTGAATTGCCGCCGCCGATCACTGCCACGCGCTTGCCCTTGAACAAGGGTCCGTCGCAGTGCGGGCAGTAGGCTACGCCGCGATTGCGATATTCGCGCTCGCCGGGCACGCCGATCTCGCGCCAGCGCGCGCCGGTTGCGATGATCAGGGCGCGGGCCTTGAGCCTGGCTCCGCCATTGAGCTGCACTTCGATGAGATCCCCCACGCTCAAGCCTTCGGCACGCTGCGAATTCATGACGTCCACATCATACGTGGTGACATGCTGTTCCAGGCCGCTCGCCAGTTTATGTCCTTCCGTCTCCTTCACGGAAATGAAGTTCTCGATGCCGACCGTATCGAGCAGCTGTCCGCCAAGACGTTCGGCGGCGATCCCGGTACGGATGCCCTTGCGGGCAGCGTAGATCGCCGCTGCGGCACCGGCAGGTCCGCCGCCCACGACGAGTACATCGAAGGGCGCCTTGGCGTTCAATCTGGCGGCCGCAGCGCCTGTTGCTCCGGCGTCCAGCTTGAGGAGGATTTCGGCAAGCTCCATGCGGCCCTGGCCAAACGGCTTGCCGTTCAGAAACACCGCAGGTACGGCCAGCACTTGGCGCCGCTCCACTTCTTCCTGGAACACAGCGCCGTCGATCATGGTATGGCGAATTCCCGGATTGAGCGCCGCCATTGTGTTCAGCGCCTGCACCACGTCCGGACAGCTTTGGCAGCTCAATGAAACGAAGGTCTCGAAGTGAAAATCGCCATCGAGGGCGCGGATTTGCGCCGCCACGGCGTCGTCCAGTTTCGGCGGATAACCGCCGGCCTGCAGCAGCGCGAGCACCAGAGAGCTGAATTCATGGCCCAGCGGCACGCCGGCGAAGCGCACTCGGGTAGCGGCGCCCGGCCCGCGCAGGGCGAACGAGGGCTTGAGCTGCGCCTCGCCGCCCTGCACAACACTCACCAGGCCGGACAGTGATTCGATGTCGTGCAGCAGCTCCATCATCTCGCGCGATTTGTCGCCGCCGTCGACGGCGGCGATTATCTCCACCGGCTGCGAAATCCGCGTGAGGTAACCCTGCAGCTCGCTCTTGAGGTCGGCGTCGAGCATGAGGCTAGATCTTCCCGACCAGATCCAACGACGGCTTCAGAGTATGGGCGCCCGGAGTCCATTTCGCCGGACACACCTCGCCGGGATGCGAGGCAACATACTGCGCAGCCTTCACCTTGCGCAGCAGCTCCTTGGCGTCCCGGCCGATGCCGTTGTCGTGCACTTCGATGATCTTGATCAAACCCTCGGGGTTGATCACGAAGGTGCCGCGATAGGCGAGACCCTCAGCTTCGATCAGCACGCCGAAATTGCGCGCCAGCGTCGCCGTCGGATCGCCGACCAAGGGGTAGCACACCTTGGCGATGGTGTCCGA
>DATMKO010000170.1:0-2195 GCA_035571175.1 Steroidobacteraceae bacterium
GCTGATAGAACAGCTGCGGTGGCCGCAACCGCAGCTCGGTTCCATCGTGGGGGTCGCACCAGTGCGGTAGCTTCTGTTTGTGGCAGCTCCTCTTCCGAGAGTGCGGCAATGTCTTTTGCGGAAAGCCCAAAAACCCCGACAGCTCGGGCGATATTCTTGACCGTCTGTTCCCCGAGGTCCGCAAACCTGAGCGCCAACCTATCGCGCACCTGTTCATTGGCGGAGCGGGAGATACAGATGCCGCCAGGTTCGCATAGCGCTTCGAGCCGGGCAGCAACGTTCACGCCATCGCCAAAGATGTCGGCGCCGTCGATGATGACATCGCCTATGTTGATGCCGATGCGTAAAACAATCTGGCGGTCGATATGAATGCCGGCATTGAATGCCAGCATCGCGCGCTGGATAGCGACCGCACAGGATACTGCATCCACGACGCTGGCAAACTCGGCCAGCAACCCGTCGCCGGTTGTTTTGACGATCCGGCCGCGATGTCGAGCAATGGCGGGGTCAATACGCTCACGGCGGTGTCCCTTCAGCGCCGCCAGTGTACCGATTTCATCGATGCCCATGAGCTGGCTGTAACGGGCCACATCCGCTGCCAGGATCGCTGCCAGCCGGCGTTCGACCTTCGTTGTCATGGCACGAATCCTAGCATTTGCCCGACAATGATCTCTCCGGCTGGGATAATGCAGGATTTTGTAGACTAGGCACTCATGACTCCCCGCATTTTTCAGATCGGCCCGAAAACGTCTGCGAAGAGCGGCTGCTCGTGCAGCATGCCGGAGAAGCGCTGCATCAGTGGACGCAGCCTGGCTTCCGGCATCATGGGGATCAGGTCGTAGAGCATGCAGCCTTGGCGGAACAACGAGTGGACGCGGCGCTTGGTCGTGTTGGTCTTGAGCATCCGATCATAGCCCAGCGCTTCGCCGGCGGCGCCGAGCAACGTCAGGAGCACCACCGCAAAGGCGTTGATCAGCCATAGCCGATCGCGCCGTCCGGGGGAATTCACATGCATCGCGCCCATACCCATGCCGAAGCGCAGATCCTTGGTATCGCGCAGCGCGCACTCAATGCCCCAGCGACGGCCGTAGTAGTCGATCAATTGCTTGGCGGTGGCATCGGTGCTGCTGGCGGCCAGACACCAGGCGTGCTTCATGTCCGGGTCCTGAACGCAGACCACGGTTCCCACCGCATAGCGATCGGCAGTGACCGCGGCGCCGCGCAGCACGCGTGCGCGTCCGCCCGGTCGCACCCAGGCGGCGGCGGTGCGGGTTTCGCCGGTGGTGGCGGTGACGGCAATGTTGCCGCGGAAGCGGATGACGTAGTCGAAATACAACTCCTCGGTCAGCACCCGGTAGAGTTTTTGGTCGCCGAAGCCGCGGTCGGCGACAACGCACACCTTGATGTCGGCCGGCAGCAGTTCGGCCAGCCGCACCAGCACACGATGCTCGTAGCGGCTGCGGTTGTTCTTGAGCGTGCACTTGTCGACGGTCAGCCATACCAAGGGTGTGGCACGCCCGTGATCGGTGACCAGGGACAACATGATGGTGGCTTGTTTGTCGGCATCGAAATCGGTCCAGTCCAATGCCACCACGATGGCGTCGCGTGCGCCGACGACGTAGGGCACCCAGCGAACAAGGATATCGTCGACGTTGATCATCGGGTTGGAGAGCAGGCGATCCACCTGTTTGGTGGCATGCTTGGGGCTCAGGCCACGTGCGGCGGCGAGGCCCTGACCGATCATGCAGACCGCAAGCGAAGCGCTGCGCAGCACGCCGAGGGTGGCATCGCAGAGCGAGCCGACGCGCTTGGCGTGAAGGTCATGGTCGAGCACGCTGCCCAAGGCCTGCCGCACTTGGTTGAACGAGAACCGCTGTTCCCGGATGACCATCGTATCCCCCGACTCGGCGTTGCCCGCGGACAGACTCGCCGGTTGCGGTGGAGCGGGGAATCGCCTCGGCGATTTCGCAAGAATGTGTCATCGGTGGCGATCGATAGATTCTATTCGGAATCGCCCCTATGGCCGCCCGATTCTTTTATGCGCTACAGGAATGAGGGGATGAGTGAGGTTAACAGCCCGACGCTGGCTAACGTCTACATGCATCGCTTCCTGAAATACTGGCGACAGAGCGGACGGAACGCAGCCTATCAAGCCCATGTTGTCTCCTATGCCGATGACTTTGTCATACTCAGCC
>DATMKO010000171.1:0-6461 GCA_035571175.1 Steroidobacteraceae bacterium
GTCGCGGACCATGGTGAATTCGCGCGTCTTGCGGTAATACAGATTCGGCAGCACGACGTAGTAGCCGACGCTCGCGATGCGGCGCGCCATGTCGTGCAATTCCTCGCGTTTACCCGGCGCGTCCATGTAAAAGAACACCACCGGAAACGGCTGGCCTTCCTCCGGATGGACGATGAACGTGTTCATGAGTCCATCCTGCGTTTCGATATCGACATGCTGTTCGATCATGATTTCGACCTCGTCAATGCGGATGGACGCTCGCGCAATCGGCGCTAGGAATCGACGATCTGAAAATTGATCCCGCGCTGGCTCAATCGGGCGGTCAACGCGTCGCCCAAACCGGTCACGGGCGTCAATACACCGCCGGACCGCGGCATAGTGCCGGACAGCGCGTTGTCCGACAGCGCCAGGACAAAGGCCGACTCACACAGGCATTTGACCGTGATCCGGTTCCCGGGATCACCCTGACCCTTGAGGATTCCGCGGACGCGCGCGCCGCTCTTCGCGATGCCGACAAATTCGCATTGGAAGGAACCTTCATTCATCGTCTTCTCCGAGGGTCCTTCGCCCGGTTTCGGCAACAATGGCCTGACGAGCCAGCGGCCGATTCCCGACCCTGAAACCAATTCGAAGACTTTGCTTGCGATCGTGACCGTGCGCGCCGTTTTGGATCTGCGGAACTGCGCATACTCCTGATAATCGAATCGCGTTCCCTGCAGAGCCTGGGTCCGGCGCACCACTCGGGTGTTGATCGACCCCATCAGGAAGGCGGTGACCCATGCTTGAAGATAATCGTCGTAGCGGACGCCGGTCGGGTCGGCATTGCGCGCACGCTCCTCCGCGCCATGCGCCGCCGGATCCGGATCCAGCAGGAACGGATCGCGGACCATGGCCATCTGACCGGTCTCGGCCATGTGAAAGAATGAGGCCACGGTGCCGCCGTTCAAACCACCGCCCCCGTCCATCCGGAAATACGCCGAGACCTGCACGCAGTCGCTCCGCAATGCTTCGCGGATATGGCGCGAGGTGAGCGAGGCGCCGTAGTCCGAGGGAATCGAATCGAAGCCGCAACAGGGCACGATTCGCGTGCCATCGGCCGCGGCTTGGGCATGATGACGATCGATCAGTCCGCGGATCCAAGGCGTCTCGCCGGTGATGTCGCAATAATGAGTGCGATTACGGACGCAGGCGGCGACCAACTTCGTCCCATAGAGGCTGAACGGCCCGGCCGTGGTGGCGACGACCCGACTCTGCGCGGCCAAGCGGTCGAGCGCATCCTCATCCTGAGAATCGGCAACCAGAATGTCCACGCCGGCGGTGTTGGCGGCTTCGAGCTTCGCCCGGTTGCGTCCGCCGATGGACCACCGCAACCCCGACGGCGCGAATTGCCTGCAGTACTCGACCGTTTGCTTGCCGGTGAATCCCGAGGCGCCATACAGCGTAATGTCGTATTTGCGATCCACGGGCATGGGTTAATCGTACTACGATTCACAGGCGCAGGTTGCTGGGCAAGCGCGCATCGCGCAGACTACAAACTCGTGACCCTAAGCTCAGGCAACAACAGCAACCCGCGTCGCATCCGGCGCGCCGCGTCCGATATGCGGGCGCAAGCGCTCGCCGCAGCACGGCGGCTGATCGTAGCGGGTCCCGAACACGTTCTCACCATGCGTGCCGTCGCCGATGCGACGGGCGTGACTTATCCCAATCTCAGCCACCACTTCGGATCGGCCGCGGGGCTGCACGCGGCGATCGCCGAAGATCTGGTACGGGAGTTGTTGGCCGGTCTGCAAACACTGGGTCGGGAAATGGATACCAATGAGTTCGAGTATCGCGCCCTCGTGGATCGCGTCTTCGACCTCTTCGATCGCAATGGATTGGGCCGCGTGTTGGGATGGCTGGTGCGTTCGGGCGAAACCTCGCGCTTGAAACCCGTCAACAAGCTGCTCACCGAATTCATCGCCGGGCGCTCGCGAGGCCGCTCCAAGACCGAGGCGCGGCGCATCGCAAGGGCGGCGCTCATCGTGTCTTTTGGCGCCTTCGCGGAATCATCCGTCGGCCCCCTGCTTGGCGATGTGTTGGGCGCTTCCGCGGCCGCGCGGCGCCGGTATTTCGCGGAGGCGCTTGCGGCGCTGCGCAATTAACAATTTATGTATCCATCAATAATATATTGACGGATACATAAATAACGGTTAGTGTGCGAGGCTCCCACAGGAGCCCTGTCTATGGAACACGCGTCCTTTACCCCGGCCGATCTGGTGATCCACCCGCGCAACCTCATGATTGGACGCGGGCAGGCGATGATGCGCTGGTGGAACGGCGGCGACCCGGTCGCGACCGCGTTTTATAATGGCATGTCGGTGGCCTTCCCGCTGGGTGAGGCATTCTTCATCGATAGCGTGAGGAAGTTTCGCGATGCGGCGCCCGCGGCCCAGCAAGCGCAAATCGATGCCTTCATCAAGCAGGAAGCCGCGCACAGCCGCGAACACATCCATTTCAACAAGCAAGTTCACGAGGCGGGATACGAAGTCGAGTCAATCGAGGCCGATCTGGCCGAGCAGCTGGCAAAAGCAAGGGAATATCCGCCGGTGATCAACCTCGCCACCACCGTGGCGCTGGAGCACTTCACTGCGATCATCGCGCACGCGGCGCTCAAGAGCGATCGTCACTTCAAGGGCGCAACCAGCGATGCCGCGCGGCTATGGAAATGGCATGCCATCGAGGAGATTGAGCACAAAGCCGTCGCCTTCGACGCATTTCTGGCGGCCACGAAGAATCTGTCATCGTTCAAGCGCTGGAAATTCCGCAGCTTGGTGATGCTGCAGTCAACCAACCAATTCCTGCGGGCGCGCGTCCGCAACATGGCTCACTTCTTCGATCAGGACGGCATCAACAAGCCGACCACCTGGCTGCGGACCTTTTGGTATCTATTGATTTATCCGGGGCTGTTGCGGCAAATATTTCCGGCTTGGCTGGCGTTCTTCCGCCCCGGCTTTCACCCTTGGCAAGAAGACGATCGCGCGCTGCTTGCGCGCAGTGAAGCCAAGTTGCGTTTGCCGGGTTCGGATGACGCCGCCGCAGCGGCGCAATCCTAACGCATCGCCAAGCTCGAAAATTCGGCCGACCGCACTTAGCGCAGCGCAGTACCGCCGCACCACCCCACCCAAGCTTCGACCAGGCGTGCGTGCGGCGCTCATATCGGCGACAATGGCCGGCACAACTATTTAGCCCTTGGGGAGTTGCCGTGACTCATGCTGCAATCGTCGGCTGGGGCAAGTGCCTGCCACCGTCCATCCTTACGAATCAGGACTTGGCCACATTCCTGCCCACCGACGATCAGTGGATAACGTCGCGGACCGGAATGAAGGAGAGGCGCATCTCCCACGTACCGGGCATCGAGCTTGCCATCACCGCGTCGCTGCGCGCCCTTGCCTGCGCCGGTATTGCCGGCGAAGACATCGAGCTAGTAATCTATGGCAGCTGCAGCAATGACGAGACGGTACCCAACAGCGCGTCCGGAGTGCAGCAGCGCATCAGAGCGGCCCATGCGGCCTCATTCGACGTCAATACGGCATGCACCAGCTTCATGTATGGACTGTCGATCGGCTCGTCGATGATCAAAAGCGGCATGGTCAAGAACGCGCTTGTGATTGGCGTCGAACTGATCTCTCAGTACATGGACTGGGACAATCGCAATGTCGCAGTCCTGTTCGGCGACGGCGCGGCGGCCATGGTGCTGCAGGCCTCGGAGCACGAGACCGGAGTCATCGCCGAGAAGCTGCAGTGCTATGCCGACTCGCGTCAAATTCTGCGCGTGCGCGGCATGGGCACCATGTACGCCAACTTGGGGGTGCAGTTCGGCCAAACCCAGTGGGACTTCGACGGTCAGGAAATCTTTCGCAAGGCGGTGCAAGGCATGAGCGACGCCAGCCTCGACGTGATGCGCCGCGCCGGCGTAACGATGCATGACATCGCGCTGGTGGTGCCGCATCAAGCAAACCTGCGCATCATCGACGCTGTCGCAAAACGCGCGGGGGCCGGGCCGGAAAAGGTTTTTTTGACCGTGCAGAAATACGGCAACATGAGCGCGGCCACGGCCCCGGTCGCGCTGGTGGAGGCGGTGGAGGAAGGCCGCGTGCCGCCCGGCAGCCTGGTGCTGATGCCTGCTTTTGGCGGCGGCCTGACACTGTCCGCACATTTGATTCGCTGGGGCGAGCGCATCACGCCGCTTAACGCCTGCGATGCCGAACTGCCGCCCTGTTCGAAGACGGCGCTCGAGCTCGTGAACGAGATTCGCGCACAGAAGAAGCTGGGCGAAGCCGAAGCCAAGCGCTTCGATACCCTGAACTTCGCGGAGAACCGCGCCGGGAACGCCTAGGGCGCCGCGTCCGGCGTGCGGGCACCCCGCGCGCCGCCGCATGACGAAGCGCTCACGGCAGTTTTATACTGAGGCGAGGATTCCGCCGGCCATCGTCGATCACCTGGTCGTTGCCACTGCCCTTGTCGGGAAGGATGAGTACATGAAGTCGCTTCGGATGCTCGTTGTCAGCGCTGCGCTGCTGTTGTGCGGTGCCGCTGCATGGAATGTCGCGTACGCGGACGATGCCTCGGCGTCACCGGATCCCGGCATCTGGCAGAAACATGTCTACACCTTTCAATTTATGGGATTTACGACCACCTACTCCTGTGATGGGCTTGCCGACAAGGTTAAAGTCCTGTTGATTGCCGCAGGAGCGCGCTCGGATTCGAAGTCCCAGCCAGGCGTCTGCTCGCGGGGTTGGGGACGGCCCGACAAATTTGCACAGGCGAATCTGACCTTTTATACCCTGGTGCCCGCGGCTGCAGGTTCGAGCTCCGACGGCACGCCGGTAAGCGGCACCTGGCGCCCCGTCAGATTCGCGGTCCGCTCGCCGCGGCAACTCGGCCTCGGCGACTGTGAGCTCATCGAGCAGTTTCGTTCGCGCTTGCTGCCGATGTTCGCCACGCGAAACGTCGATAGTCATACGACCTGCGTGCCCCATCAGGAATCGGGATCCGTGATCAATCTAACGTTCGAGTCCTTCGCGGCGATGCCGGCGAAGCCCGCGAATGCGCGGGAAGTACCGGCGGCGGCTGCCGGTACTTGAGCGCGCAGGTCACTTGCCCGCGGTGTCGAGGAAATTCTCCAGTGCGGCTACGGTTCGCGCCGGGTCTTCTTCCTGCGGCACATGCCCGAGATCGCCGAATACAACGAGACGGCTGCCGGCGACGTCGCGGTGAAAATGTTCGGCGTTTTCGGGCGGAATCAAGCGGTCTCGGCCGCCCCAAATGATGAGCGTCGGCAGCTTCAGCGTGGCAATCCGGCTGGATTGGCTCCCAAAGTTGGTTTGTCCAAAGCGCTGTAGCAGCGCGCTGCGGTTTCCTTGGCGCAGCGTCATGTCGAAATAGCGGTCGACCAGCGCCGGCGTTACTTTGGCCGGGTCGCCATACACGTTGCGCAAACTCGACTCGATGAGCCCGCGGGGCAGCATGGTCTGCATCAGCCGATTGAGCCCGGGTATCCGCGCCACGCGAAAGCCGATGGGAACCGAAGTCGACACGGTCGGATAGCCGCCCGAATCGACCAGCACCAGCACATCGACCCGGTGCGGCAAGGCATATGCGGTCTCCAGGGCGATATTACCGCCGAGCGAATTGCCGGCAAGCACGCAGTGCTGGATGTCCAGGCGGTCCAACAGCGCACGCATGAAGCGCACGTTGGCTTCCGCGCTGTAGTCGCCGGAGGGCGCAGGACCGGTAAGACCAAATCCCGGCAGATCGAAAGAGACCACGCGGTGCCGGCTGCGCAATGCACTGGCCCAGCCTTCCCAGGTATGCAAGCTGGCCGAGGTGCCGTGAATCAGGATGATGGGCACAGGATCGTCGGCGGGCCCTTCGTCGCGCAGATGCACGTTCATGCCCGCGATTTGCACGAACTTGGATGGCGGCGGCGCCCAGCGCGCCGCGAGCACTGCCACCGGCTGGTCAGGCGCCCAGCTCGTGGCGACGGCAACACCGATGATGAGCACCACAACCGCCAATGCCGCCGTCAGGATTTTAGTTCGCGTCTTGATTGCAACCTCTCGACCCGCCGCATACCTGGTGCGGGCTTTGCGCAAGCTATCGTATAGAAAAGTGATACCCGAAGTCTCGCGACGCGATACCTGCACGCGGGTCGTTGCACCCGTGTTAGCGCGAAGGCACAATGCTATACCGAATGAAAACGTATCAATGCAGGATACCGAAACCAAGCGGGAGAACGGCATGAGAGTGGCGATTGCTGGCGAAGCGGCCCGCATCATCGTGGGGCTGAAGCGCCTGATGAAAGCACGCGCGATCACCTACAAAGAGTTGGCGGGTCGGATAAATCTAAGCGAGGTGTCGATCAAGCGAATCTTCTCGCAGTCATCCTTGAGTCTGGCGCGCCTGGAGCAGATATGCCAGGC
>DATMKO010000172.1:0-7304 GCA_035571175.1 Steroidobacteraceae bacterium
CGGCCGGCGCCACGAGAATGCCACAGGAACGGTTGGCATTGAGCGCCCCAGTCACTTTTGATTTGCCGATGACCTTGTTTATGCCCGTATCAACTGTCCCCGACGAGTGGTGCCGACCCTGGGTGATGCCGCGACCGACCAACACCTCCGGTGATTATCTGAGCCTCGTTGGCACTGATGGCTTCATCGAGCTGCCGCCGGGGCCTAACACCTACCCCAAGGAATTCGTCGCCAATGTGTATCGATGGTAGGGCGACTGCTTCACTTCGCGACGCAACCGCCGCCGCTTAAGTCGCGTCGTCCCTGACGCTGCGTCTCCGGCATCGAACTTCACCCAGAGCTTTGCTGACACATTGGGTTGCCAATTTCATCCGGATCGTTATATTAGACGGAATATTGCGCTGTAGCGATGGCTTTTCCGGGGGAAGTACAATGCGATCTGTCTGGTGGTGCGCCCTTGCGGCGCTTGCCTCAAGTTTCGTTTTGAATCATGCGGCGCGCGCCGCCGAGCCGGCTCCGGCCGCTTCATCCACTCCTGAAGCCTGTACGAGCTTCGAGGACTTCGTCGGTACCGCTTGCCCGCTGACCTGGCACGGCATCACCATTTACGGCGCGTATGACGGCGGCGTGGGCTGGGTCAGCCACGGCTTACCGGAAAACGGCTATAACTACGAAGGCGAATCGCTGGTCAACCGGAACGGGAGCAACTCTCGATTCGTCCTGGCGCCGAACAACCTGCAGCAGACGGGCCTCGGCATCAAGGGCAGGATCGAGTTCATGGCCGACTGGTTCGCAGTGTTCAACGCCTCCACCGGCATCAATCCACAGTCCGGCCAGCTCGCCAACATGGCAGCCACCAATACCACGAACAACGGTCTACCCAGGTACGCTTATTCGATTACCGGCGACGGTGCACGCGCGGGCCAAGCCTTCAATGACGAACTCTATGCCGGCGCATCGTCCACCGATTTCGGCACGCTGACCTTCGGTCGTCAGCGTTCTCTCGGTACCGATGCGATGCTCATCTATGATCCGGCCGGCGGCGCCTACTCCTTTTCGTACATCGGGTATAACGGCACGATGGCCGGCGGCGGCGACACCCAGGACACCCGTTGGGACCAGGCCATCAAATATCGCCTTAGCTATGGTCCGGTCCATTTCGGCGCAATGTATAAATTCGCCGACGGTTCAGGCGGCTGCTACTCCGCTGCCGCAACCTGGAGCGCCGCCACGTGTACGCCGGAACAGGCGCGTAACACCGCCTATGGATTCGACCTCGGCGGAGAGTACGCCAAGTTCTCCGCGGACATCGTCTTCCAGCATTACAACCAGGCGATCAGCGTCCTCAACCCCTTGCTGGGGCCTCAGAGTCTGGCGGCGCCCTATCAGTCGACCACGAACAGCATCAATACAAACCCCATCACTGGAGCCAATCTGATCGGAACGGACAACACCGAATATGGCATCGTGACCGACAACACGGCCATCATGCTCGCTGCCAAGTACACCTGGGACCCGTTCAAGTTCTATGCCGGCTACGAGCACATCCAGCAGTTCAACCCGTCGAACCCATTGGGCATCGGCGCTTCGGCGCAGGGCGGTTATCTATTGAGCGGCGTCGAAGACAACAATCTTGATTCTCCCAAGCTCGTGCAGATCGCCTGGACGGGCGTTAAATACGCGTACGACATCAAGACCGACATCACTTTGTCCTACTACCATCAGTGGCAGGACAACTTCCGTGTTCCCCCTGCCTGTCCGCCCACCAGTTTCCGCGCTTCCTGCTCGGGCTTCCTCAACGAGGGTTCGCTTTATGCGGATCATCACTTCACCAAACGTTTCGACGCTTACGCCGGCATTGCGTATTCCAACGTCAGCGGCGGCCTGGCCATCGCCATTCCTCATGGCCCCGGCGTCCCCTATAACTATAAAAGCAACACTGCTCCGACAGTTGGTGCGCGCTTCACCTTCTGATCTGCTTTACTCAAGCTTTGTGCGTACCGACACCCTGGCGCCAGACTTGGAATGTCGGATAACCGTTGCCGTGATCGGGTACAAACGCCGCTGTGCCAACGTCGCAAAGTCTCGTTCCAATTCGCGATAGTTTTTAATCAAGGCGTCGCCAAAGTCGGTGACTTGCATACCGCCGCCGTCCTTGCCGCCGGTGCTGGCCACCGTCACGGGCTCCCGGAACGATTGCTTCAGGCTCTCGACCAAGAGCCACGCACGCCGATAACTCATCCCAATGTTGCGCGCCCCTCGTGACAAAGAGCCGGCGTCTCGAATTGCTTCGAGCAGACAGATTTTCCCCGGCCCAAGACTGGAATGTTCCGCGAAATCGATCCTGAAACGAACAACAGGAGCAGCCATACAGAATCCTCCTCACGACATCATAGCGGAGGCGAGTCTCCTGTGAATCATCACCTCATTACCCTACTCGGCCGCTACCGGCGCATTGCCCACGGCGGCGGGACGGCGCACCAGGAAGCACAGGGGTATCAGCAGCACGCTGAGCCATGCCGACACATAGAACAGGTCCAGTGACGATAAGAGATAACTTTGGCCAATCATGGCCTGCGTCATGGCGCCCGCGGCGACCTGGTCGCCAAAGCCTAGCTGATGCATGCGCGTCAGCGTTTCCTGGTAGGCCGGCGCGTACTGCGTCACCGCATCTGCCAGCTGCGACTGATGCAGCGCTTCGCGGCGGTCCCAGAAGGTGGTGATGAGCGAGGTGGCGAAACCGGCGGCGGTGATGCGCAGAAAATTCGACAGGCCCGACGCGGCGGGCACCTTTTGCGCCGGCAAACCATCGAAGGCCACGGCCAGCATTGCGACGAAGAACACGCCCATGGCGAGTCCTTGCACCAGCTGCGGCGCCACGAACACCAGATAGCTCGAGTCGGCGGTGAGCCGCGCGCGCATGAAGTAGGACAGTGCGAACAAGCTGAAGGAGCTGGCGGCCAACACGCGTGGATCGAAGCGGCGCATTAATCGCCCCATCATCATCGAGGTGAGGACGGCGGTGATGCCGCTGGGCGCGGATACCAGTCCCGCCCAGGTCGCGGTATAGCCTAAATTGCTCTGCAGCCACAGCGGCATCAATACGACATTGCCGAAAAATACCGCATAGCCCAAACACATCGCGAGTGTGCCGAGCGCGAAGCTGCGCGACTTGAACAGACTCAAGTCGACGATGGGATGCTTCTCGGTCAGCTCCCAGATGAGCCAGGCTGCAAAGACGACAATCGTGACGATGAGCAGCGCGACTACAGATGACGAATTGAACCAGTCCAAATCCTTGCCCTTGTCGAGCATGATTTGCAACGCGCCCACCCACACGAACAGCAGCGCCAGTCCGATGCGGTCGATGGGGATTTTTCGCGTCGGGGTTTCCTGGGACTTCAGATTGTTCCAGCACATCCAGGCGCAGAACACGCCGACGGGCACGTTGATGAGGAAAATCCACGGCCATACATAGTTGTCGGAAATGTAGCCGCCGAGCAGCGGGCCGGCGATGGGCGCCACCAGCGTGGTAATGGACCAGATGGACAGGGCCGTGGTGCGCTTACTGGGGCCGAACACATTGATGAGCAGGGCCTGACTGCCCGGGATCATGGGTCCGGAAACCGCGCCCTGCAGCACGCGAAACGCGATCAGCGAGGGCAGGCTCCAGGCGAGCCCGCATAACAAAGAGGCAATGGTAAAGAGCACCACCGAGGCCACGAACGTGCGCACCACGCCGAAGCGCTGCATGAGCCATCCGGTCAAAGGCACGGATACCCCGTTCGCCACCGCGAAGGAGGTGATCACCCAGGTGCCTTGATCGACGCTGACGCCCAAGTTGCCCGCGATGGTGGGAATGGACACATTGGCGATGGAGGTGTCGAGCACCTGCATGAAGGTCCCCAACGCGAGCGCCACGGCGGTCATCGCTTTGCGGCCGCCGAGCAGGGCCGGCGCAGCCCCGATGCTCGCGACATTCGCGCTCACGGGTGAGCGGCCAACATTGGCGCGCCGTCACCGCGGCGCGCAGCTCGGCTGAGCTTCGCCGGTTCTCGCGCATGCGGTCCGGCGTTGTCCGCGATGATGGAGGCGATTAGCGCATCGACGCGCGGATCATCGCCGGCGCTGGTCTGCTGCGGCAGCGGCACATTGCGCACGGCTGTCGACATGAGCGGGCCCGACGCGTTGTGCAAGTCCACGCGCACCGTGGTCGAGAGTCCAATGCGCAGCGGATGCGCCTTGAGTTCACTCGGATCCAGCAGGATACGCACCGGCACGCGCTGTACGATCTTGATCCAATTGCCGGAGGCATTCTGCGAGGGCAGCAGCGCAAAGGCGTTGCCGCTGCCAGCGGCGATACCGGCGAGATGCCCGTGATACGTGACCTGGTGCCCGTACAAATCCGTTCGCACCGTGACCGGCTGGCCATCGCGCATGCGCTCGAGTTGCACCTCTTTGAAGTTGGCATCAACCCACACGTTTTCGAGCGGCACGACGGCCAGCAACGGCGTGCCCGCCGCAACCCGCTGGCCCACCTGTACGGAACGTTTGGCGATGACGCCGCTTACCGGCGAGGTGAGCTCGGTGCGATGCAGGGCGAGCGCGGCGTTGCGCACCGCGGCTGCCGCCGCCAGGACTTGCGGATGATCGGCAATCGTGGTGCCGTCGATCTGCGCCACGGTTTGACTCAGTTGCTCGCGCGCTGCAGCCACGTTGGCGCGCGTCGTCGTCACCGCATCGCGTGCATGGGAGAGCTCTTCGGCCGAAATGGCGCCGTCCGCAATCAAGCTGCCGCGGCGCCGCAAATCATCGTCGGCGGTCCTTGCGGCTTGTTGACGCTGCTCGATCTGCGCCCGTAATTCCTGCCCTTGGGCGAACAGCCCGCGCACTTGGCGCACGGCGCGCGCCAGGTCGGCCTCGGCATTCTCCTCGGCGATTTTCGCATCCGCCGGGTCGAGCTTGAGCAGCGGCTGGCCGGCCTCGACGAACTGCGTATCGTCTACGTTCAGCGACAGCACGGTGCCGGGAACTTCGCTGGTCACCTGCACCACATCGCCGTTCACGTAGCCGTCATCGGTGCTTTCAAAATAGCGGGCGTCAAAGAACCAGTACCCCGCATAGAGCAGACCGCTCAACAGGACCACGGCGCCCAAGCCGAATAATCCCAAGCGTCGCGCCCGTCCGGGATTTCCGCCCGCGAGTGATAACGCAGGCGCGGCAGCCGCCGTCGACGCGGCCGGCGTGCTGATCGATGGCGAGGTCTCGTTGTCGTCTTTTGTGTTCATGGCATTACCCGTGTCAAACCTTGATCGTAATTTTTTGCAGACCCCGCGCCCGCTGCGCGCGCATCGAAGCTGCCGCCGACGGCGGAGAGCAGTGTCACCCGCGCCACGGCTTGATCGGCGATGATGTCGACCATCGACTGGCGGGCAGTGAGGACTTGGGTCTCGGCATTGAGCACGGCGAGATAACTGGCCAGGCCCGCGCGGTAGCGCTCCTCGGCGAGCTTGTAGGCCGCTTCGTTGGCCTCCAAGGTCTCTTGCTGTTCCACTCGTTCACGCGCCAACGCATCGATGCGCGTGAGCTGATCCGCCGTTTGCTCAACGGCGCGCAGCACGGTGTCGTTGTAGCCGGCGATTGCGACGTCCAGCTGCGCCTCGCTACTCTGATACTGCGCACGCAGACGCCCGCCATCGAACAGCGGCAGTGAAATCAGGGGACCCGCGCCATAGCCGCTGGCGCTCCCTTGCACCAAGTTGCTCAATCCAAACGCACCGATGCCGGCGAGCGCCTTTAAATTGACGTCGGGATAAAACGCGGCGCGATCGGAGAGCCGCTGCGAGTCGGCTGCCTCGATGTTCAGGCGTGCGGAGAGCACATCCGGCCGCCGCGCCAGCAGATTGATGGGCAATGCAGTCGGCACGGCCAGGGCCGCATCGAGGTTCAACACCGGGCGATGTATGGCCACATACGCATCGGCACCCTGCCCGGTCAGTGCGGCGAGTTCATGCACGATAAGATCCGCGGCGGCTCGCGCTTGATCGCGCGCCACATGGGCCTGCGGCAGCTGCCCTTCGGCCTGCCGCAATTCGAGTTGGGTGTCGACGCCCGCGGCAACGCGGCGGCGCGTGATGGCGACGATATTCTCGCGCTGCGCGGCCGAGCGCTCCGCGATGTCAGCCAGCGCGTTCTGCCGGTACAGCTCTATATAGGATTGCGCGATGGCCGTGCCGAGCATGAGCCTCGCGTTCTCGACATCGAGCGCCGCGGAGTGGCTCAGGGCTTGGGCGCGATGCACCGCGTTGGCCTGTCTTCCGAAGAAATCCAGATCCCAATTCAAGCTGGCCCCGGCCTGGCTCATCCAAAATGTATGCCCGGCGAGCGGCGGCGGAATGATGTAGTTCTGCGGCGCGCGCTGATACAGCGCGCTTGCATCCAAGTTCGCCGATGGCAGCCGCTTCGATTGGGCGATTTGCGTACGGGCCAAGGCATCCGCCACGCGTGCCTGCGCTTCGGCCAGGGTGGGACTGTCCTTGAGGCCGGCGCCAATCAAGCCGTCGAGCTGCGGATCGTCGAAAGATTTCCACCAACCGTCGGGGATTGGTTCCACTGCCGCGCCGTTCAGGCCGACATGGGTGTTTTGCAGCGTCTCTCGGTGCGCAGACTCCTTCGGCGGCAGCACGCATCCGGCCAACAGGACCGTGGCGAGCAGTAGTGCGCCTTTGAAGGACATGGCTACGCCTCCGCGGCCATGGCAGCCGGATCGATGTGCGCTTGCAGAGTGGTATTGAGCTTGACCAGCAGGCGCAGCAACTCCTGAACCTCGGCCTTGCTGAAGTCGGTCAGAACTTCGTTGAGCTTGTCGACGACCAGCGGAATGAGCGATTCAATCGTCTCGCGGCCGGCCGGCGTCAGCTGCAACTCCACCTTGCGTCGATCCCGATCGCGCCGCACGCGTTCCAGCAAGCCGCGCTCGGCCAGCTGGTCGATGACGCGCGTGAGCGCGCCGCTGTCATGGCGATATTGGGTGCAGATGTCCTTCGGATTGACCGCGATGCCGTCGTTCAGGCATGTCAGCACGACATACTGGATGAAGCTGAAGCCGCGCTGCTCGATCACCGGCTCCATGATGTCGAGCATCAAGGAATGCGCGCGCTTCACGAGATACCCGACGCTCAACTGCGCCTTGTAGGTAGAGACCCGATAATGCTGCTTGGACATTTAATGCCTCGGCACTTACTGCTTTGGCAGCTATTATGCGCCGATCGATGTCGCTGTCAACTAGCTATAATATTGATTTA
>DATMKO010000173.1:0-5290 GCA_035571175.1 Steroidobacteraceae bacterium
TGTCCGCACTGCAAGGCAACGGTCTTGCAGAGCGCCAACATATGCCCGGGATGCCAACATCACCTGCGCTTCAACACCGTCAATGCCGAGCCGCAGACCCAGGCGATCCCGGCGATGCGCATCGAGGGCTCGATACATCACGCCGGGCGCGGCGAGCAGTGCGAATACTGCGTCGTGGTGTCGATTACCAACGCCCAGGGCGAGAAGATCGCGCGTAATGTCGTCGGCGTCGGGGCATTGCAGCCGGGCGAGAAGCACCAATACAGTTTTTCGGTGGAGTTGATGCCGGTTCGCACCACGCCGAAGGTCCCGCCCAGCACCCAGAAGGTCCCGCCGAGCGCCCAGCGGGTCCCGCCGACCACCCAGAAGCGAAATTGATCAGCGTTCGCCGCCCTCGATGGCGATGAAGCGCAGGAACTCCGCCCGGGTACTGGCATTGGCGCGGAACGCACCGAGCATTTTGCTGGTGACCATCGAGACCCCGCGTTTGTGCACTCCGCGGGTGGTCATGCACTGGTGAACCGCGTCGATCACGACTCCGACGCCGCGTGGTTTGAGCACATCATTGATGCAGCCGGCAATCTGCGCGGTGAGCTTTTCCTGCACTTGGAAGCGGCGGGCAAACCCATCGACCACGCGTGCCAGCTTGCTGATGCCCACCACGCGATCGCTGGGCAGGTAGCCGACGTGGGCGCGGCCGATGATCGGCGCCATGTGATGTTCGCAGAACGATTCGAACGCGATATCACGCAGCACCACCATTTCATCATAGCCTTCGACTTCTTCGAAGGTGCGGCGCAAATAAGCTCCCGGGTCCTCGGCATATCCTGAAAACCAATCCTGATAAGCATTGACGACCCGTCGGGGCGTTGCCGACAAACCCTCGCGCGCAGGATCATCGCCCGCCCAGCGCAGCAGAGTCTGTACCGCCGCTTCCGCGGCCGCGCGGCTCACCGCGCGAGGCTTTTTTTTCGGCATTTTCACCCCCTCGGATCGCGGGCACCATGCAGGCATATACGATAGCATGGCGACGCTCCGACAGATTTTCAAAAACAATGGGAAGACACGATGAACAAACACGCCGCCGCAGGCTTGGCCGCCGCGCTGCTGTGCGCGCTCTTGCCGCAAGCTGCGCTGCCCGCACCGACCGATTTCGCTGCCGCCACGCGCACCCTGGCACACGATATCTTCAAACAGCTGATTGAGATAAACACCACCGACTCCGTCGGCAGCACCACCGTGGCGGCGCAAGCCATGGCGCAGCGGCTGCTGGATGCGGGGTTTGCCAAGGCCGACGTCGTCGTGCTGGGCCCGAATGATCGCAAGGGCAACATGGTGGCGCGCTATCGCGGCAACGCCGGATCGACACTCAAGCCGATCTTGATCATCGCGCATCTGGACGTCGTCGAAGCGCGGCGCGAGGACTGGACCACCGATCCGTTCCAGTTCGTCGAGAAGGACGGCTACTACTATGGCCGCGGCACGCAGGATATGAAGGACAGCGATGCGATCGCGGTCGCCGATTTCATCCGCATGCGCAAGGAAGGCTTCGTGCCCGACCGCGACATCATCCTCGCGCTGACCGCGGACGAAGAAGGCGGCAAATTCAACGGCGTCGATTGGCTGCTCAAGAATCATCGCGATTTGATCGATGCCGCATTTGCATTGAATCCGGACTCCGGAACGGTCAGAACCGACAAGCCGCCGGCGGTGGAATTCGAAGCGGCCGAGAAACTGTATGCCGACTACCAGGTGCTCGCGACCAACCCCGGGGGCCACAGTTCCTTGCCGACGCCGGACAATGCGATTTATCACATCGCGGACGCGCTCGCGGTGCTGCAGAAGTCGCCGTTCCCTTTCGAATTGAATGCGGTGACGCGCGAGTACTTCAAACAAATGGCGACGATCGAGACCGGCCAGGTCGCCGCGGACATGCGCGCCATCCTGAATACGCCGCCCGATTCGGCGGCCATCGCGCGCTTGTCGCGGGATCCGGCCTGGAACTCGACCATGCGCACCACCTGCGTCGCGACGATGTTGAGCGCCGGTCATGCGCTCAATGCCCTGCCGCAGCGTGCCGACGCGAATGTCAATTGCCGCATCTTTCCAGGGACTTCACAGGAGCAAATTCGCCTGGAATTGGTCAAGCTGTTCAATGATCCAAAGCTCAGCGTGCGAACCAGAAACAGTGCCGGAGAAGTTGCCGCGGAGGGCATGGATCGCAAGCCGATGGCGCCGGCGCCGCTGAGCGACGATGTCATGCACGCGCTGCGCAGCGTGTCGGCAAAGCTATGGCCGGGGGCCCCGGTGATACCGATCATGGAAGTCGGAGCATCCGACAGCGTCTACACATCGAATGCCGGGATTCCCAGCTACGGAATCTGCGGCGTCGCCATCGACCGGGACGATGAACGCGCGCACGGCAAGGATGAGCGCGTCGCAATCGACTCGTACTACAAGGGTCTCGAGTTCTACTACCTGTTCCTGAAGGCGCTGACGACTGCGGCGGGTTAATTCTGATTAACGTCGCGAGATAAGGTCACATTACGCAAACGTAAGTGACTTGGATGGGGTGCGAGGCCAGTATGTCTGCAGGGAAAAACAGGAGAACTTTATGCGTTCCTCGATGCTGAAAATTGTCGCCGCGGCTGGCGTCACACTGTTTCTCACGGCCCCTTCATGGGCGGACAATCCCGGCAAGCATCCCGCGTATTTGCACGCGCTCAGCGATTTGCGTGATGCGCGCGCTCATCTCGAACAGGTGAGCAGCAGCGACGTGGTTGCTCAGGAAGCGATGCATGCGATCGAGCATATCGACAAGGCGATCGGCGAAATCAAGAAAGCGGCGATCATGGACGGCAAGAACATCCAAGACCACGTTCCGGTCGATGCTCAGCTGGCGCGCACCGGCCGCTTTCATAAGTCCCTGGAATTGCTCGACAAGGCAAAACACGATGTATCCGGCGAGGAGGATCAGCCCGACACGATGGGTCTGCAGCAGCGTGTGCTACATCAGATCGAAGAAGCCCAGCACTCCGTGCAGCACGCGATCGACATCTTGAGCCACAGTTGAGGCAGCGGGCGGCCGCAGCGGCGGCCGCCCGAGATTGCGCATGCAGGGCGTCAGGGCATTGTTCTTCGATGTGTTCGGCACGCTGGTTGATTGGCGGCGCGGGGTTGCCCGCGAAGCGGAGTCGGTGCTGAAGCCGCTCAAGGTTTCGCTGGATTGGCTTGCCTTCGCAGATGCTTGGCGCGATCAATACCAGCCGGCGATGCAAGAAGTCCGCTCCGGCCGCATCCCGTATACCAAGCTCGACGCGCTTCATCGGCGGACGCTGCAGACCGTCCTGGCGAGCTTTGGAGTCGAAAACTTGAGGGAAGCACACCTGGCGCGGTTGACGCAGGCATGGCATCGGCTCGATGCATGGCCGGACGTGCCGGCAGGTCTTGCAGCTCTCAGACAACGCTTTCTCATTGCTCCGGTGTCCAACGGCAACACCTCGATCATGTGCGATCTTGCGCGCAGGAATGATTTTCGCTGGGACGCGATCCTGGGGGCCGATGTCGCGCGCAACTTCAAGCCGCAGCCTGTGGTCTATCTGGCGGCGGCCGATGCCTTCGATCTTCAGCCGCGCGAGTGCATGATGTGCGCCTCACATAGCAGTGATCTTGAGGCTGCCGCCGCCAATGGCCTGCGAACCGCATTCATCGCACGGCCGGAAGAGCGCCCGAATTCAAGCGAAAGCGCTCCCACGACGGCCGTCGATGTCATTGCGGAATCGACATTGGACCTGGCGGCCAAATTGGACGATTAGGCGAACGCTATGCGGACCACAGCGGCTCCCGGGTAGCGTGCCATGCATCGAGCGATTCGATCCGGCGGTACCATGCGTCGAAGGCCGGATATTTATTGAACGGAAAATCCGCGGCGGCAAAATAGGTGGTCATCCCGGCCACCGCGAAGTCCGCAATCGAGAGCTCGTCGTCAACCAAAAAGGACGAAGTGCTCAAGGTCGCCTCCAGATTGTTCAGCAGCGGTGCAAGTGTGGGCGCATTCCAATCCGGCTGCGCGGCAGGTGCAGCAACCAGGTTCGGCAGCAGGCGATGGCCGACGCAGGCTGACAACAGCGCCGCCAGCGCCGGCTGCCAGTGGGCGCTTTCCCAAAACAGCCAGCGCGCCATTCGGCCGCGCAGCTTGGGGTCGCGAGACCACAACCGGAAGTTTCCATGCGCCTCGCTCAAGTACAGCAATATCGCGTTTGACTCGTACAGCGTGAAATCCCCGTCCACCAGGGTGGGAATCTTGCCGGCCGGATTAATCGCAAGATACCCGGCGTGGCGTCCCTCGCCGCGATAGACATTCACCACGCGAACATCGATGTCGAGTTCAAGATGTCGGCTGACCGCCAGGACTTTGCGTCCGTTGGCGGACAGCGCGGTGCTGTACAGCGTCAGCATCGGCGCCCCTTTGCCAGATGTGTAAGTATGCCGTATGCGGAGGAGCCCTCGCGAACACATCTGCAGTGGCTTGGGGGTTGCGGTGCTGGTTGCCGCCCTGGCACTGCGCGCACCTGCGCAAGACACGCAGTCGCTGGTCCAGGAGGCGAAGAACCCCCTCGCCAATCTCATCAATGTGCAATTCTTCTACGATGCCCTGTTGAATGTGGGTCCGGACAAAAACGTCCAGGACACCCTGACCATACAGCCGGTGATTCCCTTCGCCCTGGATGGCAACTGGAGCGTGATCACGCGCACGGTATTGCCGCTGATCTCGCAGCCGGCACCGGCTCCCGGCGGGAGCGCGACCAACGGTGTGGGCGACACCCAGTTTGCGGCGTTTTTATCGCCCGCCCGAAGCGGCAGGCTGGTGTGGGGCGTCGGGCCTGTTTTTCAGATCCCGAGCGCCACCAATGACGCCCTGGGCCAGGGCAAGTGGGGCTTAGGTCCGGCCGCGGCGGCGCAGTGGTCCGGCGCTCAATGGACATTCGGCGCGTTGCTCGACAACACCTGGTCGATCGCCGGCGGCAGCGGCCGACCCGCCGTCAACCAGATGCAGTTGCAGCCGGAGATCAATTACACCTTCAAGGGTAACGCCAACCGCTATCTGAGTTTTTCTCCCACGATCACCGCCAACTGGGAGGCGAGCGGTAGCAACCGTTGGACGGTGCCGATTTCGCTCGGGCTTGGCCAGCTCGTCAAGGTTGGCAAGCAGTCGGTGAACCTGCAGGCGACCGCCTACTACAACGTGGTCGCGCCGCCCGGCGCCGGCAATTGGACCCTGGAATTGCTG
>DATMKO010000174.1:0-2678 GCA_035571175.1 Steroidobacteraceae bacterium
CGGCCGGCGCACCGCCATCTCCGATTCCACGGCCGATGTGCTGCTGGAGTCGGCTCACTTCACGCCCGAGGCGATCGCGGGGCGCGCGCGGCGATTGGGCCTTTTTACCGATGCCGCGCAGCGCTTCGAGCGCGGCGTCGACCCCAGCCTGCCGGCGGTTGCAATAGAACGCGCAACGGCGCTACTGACGCAATGCGCCGGTGGCGAGCCCGGACCCACGCGGGTGACGCGGATTGCCGCGAGTCCAGGGGCTGAGGTTGAGCCTGAGCACCAATGGGTGCGGCTGCGGCGGGCTCGCGTAACCAGGCTGCTCGGCAGTGCCGTGCCCGATGCCGATGTGCAAACCGTGCTCTCCGCAGTCAGCGACCGCGTCGAGGCCACTGCCGACGGCTGGCGAGTGCACAAACCACCGCATCGTTTCGACATGAAAATTGAGGCGGATCTGATCGAGGAAGTGGCGCGTCTGCGGGGATTCGACAGCATTCCCGAGTGCCATGCGAACGCGGCGCAGATTCCCGGCGAAGCGATCGAGTCACGGGCCGCCACAGATCGTATATTGACCGCAATGGCCGACTGCGGCTATCGCGAGGTCATTACGAATAGCTTTGTGGATCCTAACTTGCAGCAGCAACTGTTTCCCGGCTTACCGAGCTTAAGATTGTCCAACCCCATTTCAGCCGAGCTGGGCGTCATGCGCGTGTCGCTTTGGACCGGGCTTATTCATACCTGCCGCGAAAATTTGCGCCGGCAGCAACATCGAGTACGGTTGTTTGAAATCGGCAATAATTTCCAGATGCAGAGCGAGGACCAACACAGCGAGCTGCGCGAAATCGAAACGCTTGCCGGCATCGCGACCGGGACGCGTTGGCCGGAGCAGTGGGGCGCGTCGTCCACGCCCGTGGACTTCTATGATGTGAAGGCGGATCTCTATGATGTGCTCAAGCTAACCGGCGACACAACGGACGTCGTATTTGCGCCGGACTCGTTGCCAATCCTGCGTCCCGGCCGCGCGGCGCGAATTTATCGCGGCTCGGTGGCGGTGGGCTGGCTGGGTGAGATTCACCCCCAGATTGCCAAGTCCTTGAGCATGCCACCGGCATTTTTATTCGAGTTAGAAATAACTACCGCATTTGTCTGTAAACCATTACAATTCAAACAGATTTCTAGATTTCCGAGCGTGCGCCGAGATTTGGCCATCGTGGTCGACGAAAACCTGCCTCTCGCAGTTTTGCAGGAAAATGTTACTGTTAGCGCATCAGGCCTTTTGAGCGAGCTGCGGGTGTTCGATGTCTATCGGGGCCCAGGCATAGAAACTGGACGAAAAAGTATCGCTTTAGGCTTGATTTTACAGGACTCTTCCCGCACTCTTACTGACGTTGACGCAGATGCCGTGATAACCAAAGTGGTTGCACGCTTACGGGATGAATTGAGCGCCACAATAAGAGATCAATAAGCATGGCAGCCCTGACTAAGGCAGAAATGGCCGAAGCCCTATTCGATCAATTGGGCCTCAACAAACGCGAAGCACGTGAACTCGTGGATCTATTCTTTGAGGAGATTCGTGCGGCACTATCGTCGGGCGAGCAAGTCAAGCTTTCCGGCTTTGGCAATTTTGATTTGCGGGATAAGAATCGCCGTCCAGGACGCAATCCTAAAACCGGTGAAGAGATTCCCATCAGCGCCCGCCGCGTTGTGACATTCCGCCCAGGTCAGAAACTAAAGGCGCGCGTCGAGGCATATGCTGGAACCAAGCAACAATAGCGAACTGCCGCCGATCCCCGGAAAGCGCTACTTCACGATCGGCGAAGTGAGCGACCTGTGCGGCGTCAAACCCCATGTGCTGCGCTACTGGGAGCAGGAATTCCCGCAGCTCAAACCGGTGAAGCGGCGCGGCAATCGCCGCTACTACCAACGCCAGGACGTGTTGATCATTCGCCAGATCCGCAGCCTCCTGTATGAGCAGGGATTTACCATCGGCGGCGCCAGAAATCGCCTCACCGGCGACGATGCGCAGGTGGATCTGAATCAGAGCCAACAGCTCATCCATCAGATGCGCCTGGAACTCGAAGAGCTGATCAAGATTCTGCGGCGCTAGCTGCGGCGCACCCGCCTGAAGCTGCAGCGACTCAAGCCGGTCGCGCCCAATTGGGCTATCATTCGTTCTCTCGGTCGGGGCGTGGCGCAGCCTGGTAGCGCACTTGCATGGGGTGCAAGGGGTCGCAAGTTCGAATCTTGTCGCCCCGACCAATTCAAACAAAATGACCTCCGCGCGCCGGCCACAGAAATGACGGCGCGACTTATTTGAGCCAATGTGCGCCCGCGCCGCAGGGATTCATACAACGAGGAGAAAAACCAAATGAGCATTGTTACTCGATATTCGACGCCGAATGGCGCGAACATGCCCGCGATCCTTCGCGACGCTGCATTGGCGGCGGGTGTCTTGATCCTGCTGATGATTGTCTGGCCGTTCTACTCGGTGCCGACCGGCAGCCGCGGCGTCGTTACGCAATTCGGCAAGATCGTCGGCATCGAGCCCGAAGGTTTGGCGGTGCTTCCGCCCTGGCAGAAGCTCACGCTATTCTCGATTCGATCCGAGCAGGCTGATATCGAGAACGCGGCAGGCGCAACCAGCGATACACAGCCGGTCACGGTGAGCCTAACGGTGCGCTACAGCATCC
>DATMKO010000175.1:0-4944 GCA_035571175.1 Steroidobacteraceae bacterium
TTCGGGATTCTTGCCGGCTGGAAGATCCAGTTTGCGGCGCAGATTGCTGATGTGGGTGTCGATGCTGCGATCGTAAGCGGCGAGCTTGCGGCCGAGCGCCTGCTCGGTCATTGAGTCACGCGAGATCACCTGGCCTGCCGAGCGCATCAGCAACTCGAGCACGCGAAATTCAGCGCCGGTCAGAGCAACCGGCCGGTCCGCGACACGCACTTGACGGGTGCCGGTATGCAGGATGATCGGCCCCACGGTAAGTTCGTCGGGCACGCGGCCGCCGCCGCTGCGGCTGTTGGCGCGCCGCAGAATTGCGCGAATTCGCGCCACCAATTCCCGCGGGTTGAACGGTTTGCTCAGGTAATCGTCGGCGCCGAGTTCGAGGCCCACGATCCGGTCAACATCATCGCCGCGGGCGGTGAGCATCAGGATCGGCGTTTCATAGGAAGCGCCGAGTGTGCGCAAAACATCGAAGCCGCCGACGCTCGGCAACATCACATCCAGAACCACGATTTCAAAGTGGTTGGCTTGCAATTCCGCGAGCGCGTCGCCGCCGTCATGCACGCTTTTCACGTCGAAATGTTCCGCATCCAAGTATTCGGACAGCATTTGGCACAATTCGCGGTCGTCATCGACCAGCAGCACACGCGCCTCGCGCGCGGCCGTGGGATCTGTCGGTGGGGGGTTGGCGCCGATCATGTTCGATACCTCATACTCTCGCACAGTCTGGCCGCTGCGCTGCTCTCAGCCCTCTAATTCACAATTCTTAACAGTACTCTGCATTGTCTGCGACACAAATTTGCACGCCGCTGGCCTAGGATAGCGCCGTACATCTTCTTTCACAGCTCGGAGCAATGAACATGAAATCGATCCGCATTTTGTTGGCCGGAACACTCCTGGCGGCCGGAACAATTTTGACCGCAGCCACGAGCATTTCGATCGCGAGTGCGGCCGATGAGGCGGCCACGGCTGCGCCTCCCGCCATGGGGCCGCACGGCTGGCACCACGGACCCGGGCATTTGTATGCCAAATTGAACCTGACTGCGGAGCAGCAGGCGCAGATCAAGACGATCATGAGCGGCGCCGGTCCGCAGATGAAGAGCATTCATCAGCAAATGCGCGCCAACTCGCTGAAGCTGCGGCAAACGCAACCGAATGACCCGAACTATGCCAATGTGGTCGCCGAGGTGAGCCAGGCCAACGCATCGCTGCACTCGCAGATGATCACGATGCACGAAGATGTGCGCGCGCAGGTGTTCAAGATACTGACCCCGGCGCAGCAAACGCAGCTCGCCGCGTTGCAGGCGCAAATGCAAAGCCGCGGACACGGCGGCTGGGGCCCGCGTGGAGCGGGCGCGCCCCCGGCCGCGCAATAGTCTTAAGGTTGCTGGGGTCGTCGCTACCCAAGGTCGTCGGCGCTTAAATCAGCGCTGGATGGCGACGATCCCGTCTTTTTTTAGCAGGTCCAGCACGCTGCCCTGACCCACGAGATGTGCGGTGCCGACGATCACCAGATAATTCCGATCGTCGTTGAGCAACGCCTCTATTTTCGGCACCCACTTGCGGTTGCGCGCCACCAGGACGGATTGATACAGCTTGGGATCGCGCCCAAGTTCGCTCTTCAATTGACTCTCGAACCATGCCGTGTCGCCGCGCTGCCAAGCATGCACCATGGCGTCCACTTCCTTGGGTAGATCGCGGGCCTGCTCCAGGCTCGTCACCAGGTACTCGGCTTGGGCGTCCATGCTCATGGCATCAAACAACGCGATCTGGTCGCGCACGGTTTCCAATCCCGCCACGGTTTTCCCATCGACGCGCGCCCGCTCCAGGAAGTACATCTCGACACCGGATTCCGGCTGGAAACCGAGCTGCGTCAATTGCAGCACCGATATCGCTTCGGCGGCGAACCATGGGGCGAATTGATCGAACGTGGAGAGTTCAACCCCGACATCGCGGGCCAATGCGCCCGCACGATCGTAGCGCTGTTTGCCCAAAATCGAGGGCAGCGAATTGCCTGCGGGCAACAGCGCGCTGGCAAGCAGTTCCGACTGCATCTGCTGCGAATCGATCTCCTGCAGATTCACTTCCATGAAAAGCGATTTGGCGCTGCTGTACGCGTCGAGCACCGCCGGCGACAGCGGGTAATCGCTGGGACGCAGCACGTGAATGGAGCCAAGAATGTAGACGGTATTGTGCTTGCCGTGCAGTTCCCACAGCGCATGCAGCGCAACGTCCGCGCGGACCGTTGCCGCCAAACCCAAGCAGGTGAGCGCCAGCGCCAGCAGCGGCGCGCTGAACCGGAAACGTCGCATCGAAATGTAGCCTAACCAGCCGCGGCGTGTCGCGCGGCCACGTATTCTACCCAGTGGACTGAAGTCTCGATACGGCCATCGGCGTGCAGTTCGAACTTTCGATATGCCGGAGGACGCGAATCCACTGCGTAGCGATCGCTCTGCGGCAGGAATTGCGCTCCCGTGGATGGTGTCGCGAACAAGCGCACGTCGCCGCGCTCGCCGTCGTAGTCCTGGTGAACATGACCCCATACCACAGCGCGCACCTGCGCATGTGCGTCGATGATGCGCCAGAATTCGCCGGGGTCGGCAAGGCCGACGCTGTCCAGCCAGCGGCTGCCCATGGCAATCGGGTGATGGTGCAAGCACACCATGGCGTGCTTCGGCGAACGCGCCAGGGCGGCATCGAGACGCGCAAGTTCGGTCTTGGTGAGGCGGCCGCCGACATGGCCCGGATCGTAGCTATCCAGCATGATGAAGTGCCAGTCGCCGATTTCATGAGCGCCGCAAATCTCAAACGGCGCGCCGGCGAGTTCCTTGCGCATCGCTTCCGGCTCATCGTGATTGCCGGGAATGCACAGCACGGGTTTGGTGAGCGCGCCGAACAGGCTGCGAAAACGCAGATAGCCGGACTTGTCGTCCTGCACCAAATCGCCGGTGACCAGCACCGCCCGGTAATCGGGCACGCGCGCAAATGCATCATCGAGCACCGCATGCAAACTCGGATCGGTTTCAACGCCGCGCAGTCGCCCGGTGGCGCTGCCGTACAGGTGGGGATCGGTGATGTGTAGAATTTGCATCAAAAAATGCTAGCAAGGCGCGCCTACGGTGTCGGTGAACTGGGTCATGCGGATGGGCGAATCGGTTATACATAAACCGCGTGCGGTTCTGTGACCGCGTTCCGTCGCAAATCGACTACCAGATCGCGTATTGAGACCGATATCACGCGGCATTGCTGGCAAGGGGCGCATGTAAGACAATGCGCGGCTTGTCTTGTTAAATGAGAACCCTTCATGCCCACCCGCCGCGAGCTAGCCAACGCCATTCGTGCTCTATCCATGGATGCGGTCCAAAAGGCCAATTCGGGGCACCCGGGCGCGCCCATGGGCATGGCGGACATCGCCGAAGTCCTGTTTCGGGACGTACTTAAGTTCAATCCGGGCAACCCAACATGGCTGGATCGCGACCGGTTCGTGCTCTCGAACGGGCACGCCTCGATGTTGCTGTACTCCGTGTTGAACCTCACCGGATATCCGTTGTCGATGGACGAGATCAAAAACTTCCGCCAGTGGGGTTCCAAGACCGCGGGTCACCCGGAGCGCGAGGTGCATCTCGGCATCGAGACCACCACGGGGCCGCTCGGTCAAGGCTTCGCCAACGCCGTCGGCATGGCATTGGCGGAGCGCTCACTGGCCGCTACATTCAATCGGCCAGGCCACACCGTCATCGATCATCACACCTACGTCTTCGTCGGCGACGGCTGCATGATGGAGGGCATATCCCACGAGGCGGCTTCGCTTGCGGGCATGCAGCAGCTGGGCAAGCTCATCGCGATCTACGACGACAATGGCATTTCGATCGATGGCAAGGTGACAGGCTGGTTCGACGACGACACGGCGCGCCGCTTCGAGGCGTACGGCTGGCATGTTGTGCCACACGTCGATGGCCACAACAGCGAGGCGATCGCCGCGGCGCTGGCCGCTGCGCGCGCAGTCGCCGATAAGCCGTCGTTCATCTGTGCCAAGACCATCATCGGCTTCGGCGCGCCCAAGCAAGGCACCCAGACCATGCACGGCGAGGCCATGGGCGAGGCGGATATTGCCGCCGCGCGTAAGACGCTGGGTTGGACGTCGCCGCCATTTGAAATACCGGCTGATATCCGCGCCGAGTGGGACAGGCGCGAGAAGGGAGCGAAAGCGGAACAGCAGTGGCGCGCGAAGTTCGCGACTTACAAACAGGAGTTTCCCGCGTTGGCCGCGGAATTGGAGCGGCGCATGGCCGGCGAGCTGCCGGGCGGCTTCGACGAACTGATGCGAGCGTTCGTCGGCGGCGCGCAAGCGGAAGGCAAGGCGCTGGCGACGCGTCAGTCATCGCAGGCGGCGCTGAATGCCATTGGGCCGTCCCTGCCCGAGTTGCTCGGCGGCTCGGCGGATCTGACGCCCTCGAACGGCACCTGGCGCAAGGACTCGGTCACCTTGACGCCAAGCGCGCCCGCCGGCAACTACGTGCATTACGGCGTGCGCGAGTTCGGCATGTCGGCCATCATGAACGGCATCACCGCGCACGGCGGCTTCATTCCGTACGGCGGCACATTCCTGACGTTTTCGGACTATGCACGCAACGCGGTACGCATGGCGTGCCTGATGCGCATCCGCGTCATTTTCGTCTACACGCACGATTCAATCGGGCTCGGCGAAGATGGTCCGACGCATCAACCCATCGAGCAAATTGCAAGTCTGCGCATCATCCCTCATATCGACCTGTGGCGGCCCTGCGATGCCGTCGAGACGGCGGCGGCATGGCGTGCGGCCGTGGAGAATCGCAACGGCCCGACGCTGCTGGTGTTGACGCGCCAGGCGTGCGCGCATCAAGCGCGCGAGCCCGCTCAAGTGGCCAATATCGCGCGCGGCGGCTACGTGTTGATCGATCCACAGGGTGGGCC
>DATMKO010000176.1:0-4834 GCA_035571175.1 Steroidobacteraceae bacterium
CGTCGTTGAGACCGTTCATGCAGGGATAAATATTGTCCTTCCCGGAATCCGACGTCCATATGACGCACGCGGCCGGTGTCAGGTGACGTTCGCTTTTGACCCAGGGGGCCACATCGTTGCCGGATGAAATTTCGGTCTGAATCTGCCAGTTTTTGTTGAGCTTCGTGGTGCTGACGATCCCGGTTTGCGTGTAGGGATCGACCGTGTAGAGCAGCGAATGGCTGTAGGTAAGATTATTGGGCGCGAGCTGCGCTTCGATATCCGGAATGGAAATGTAACGGCCCACGCGCACATTCTCGCCCTCGAAAATCTGCGGGAACCAGAAATCCATGTAGTACATGACAGGATCGAAACCGTTGTGCTTTTCGTCGTTGGTGTACTGGCTGCTCAAGATGCCCTGAGCGAAGGTGTACTTGTAGTCGGTACCGTACAAGCCGGCGACGCGAAAGCCCCAATCGATGTGATCGAACTGAACCTCGTCCGGCGTGCGCTCGAGGTACAGCGCAGCCTGATCGAGCTGCACGGTGTTGGGCTCGAATGAGTACGCCGCCGGAGCGTTGCCGCCGCTGCCCGTCGCATAATTGAAACTCGTATGCGAGGTACTGATGTTGCCGCCCGGCTCTATCCAGCCGTAAATGGTGAAGCGGCTGTCCTTGAGTTTTTGGCCACCCTGGCCGCAATACAGGGCATCCATCAGCGTGTTGTAGTACATGTTCTCGACGCCAATGGCCTCAGATCCGCCGATATTCCACGACGAGTACGGCCACGGGGGATTGGACATCGGAATCTCAGCACCGCCGACAATCTTGGTCGGCGGCGCGCTCGGATCCGGGCCGTCCCAGGCTAGGTGACTTTGAACGCTGTCCTTGAACCGCGAAAAAAATCCCTCGTTCTCGGATCCTTTCCGGCAGCCTTGCGCGGGACCATCAGGATCACGAGCCGCCGCCGGCGCGCCGGCGGACGTCGCATCCGCGCTACCCTCGGAGAATGCCGGAGCAGCGGCCCAACACAGCCCGCCGGCCGCGAGTGCTTGCAACAACAACACACGGCGCTTTTGCATTTTTCTTACTCATTTCCATAAGCGCTTAGAATTTAACCATCACGCCGCCACCCAGGACGATTTCACGCGTGCGCAGATCCGGAAACCAGTCACCCGAACTGCACTGACCGGTGGCGGCATCGGCGCCGCCCCCGACACAACTTGCGGGCGAGCCGTTGTTGCCGCCGGGAGGCGTTATGCCGCCTTGTCCCGACCAGTATGGAACGCTCGAATGCCGGAACGTCACTTCCGTCCACCAGGTAATCCAGTCCTTCGGCATGTACTGCAAATTGAGCTGCGAATCCCATTGATAGAGCTTCTGTCCCGGCTGTTGGGTGAAGTACGGGGAGCCGGTTGCCGCGGTCGCGCCGTTGATCGGCGGAGTCAGGGCCAGGTAGCGGCCGGGATTATTCATGAAGCCGCCGCCCAGCGTAATCGCGTACAGATCGTTGTGGAACCACGTACGGTCGTAGAGCATCACGCCGAGAAATTCTTCCTTGTTCGGCCCTGCCGTGCAGTGCACGCCACCGCCGTACTCGCAGCCGAAATCCCAGGTCAAGCTGAACGCCATTTTGGATACGCCGGCACCGCCCTGTCCTTTGGCGTCGTAGTACTTCACCAAGACGCTGTCGTCCTCGTGAAACCGGGTCACGTTGGCGTAGTTGACGGGTGGCCCTGCCCCGACAAAGGATCCCGCCGCGGCGTTGGGATTACCGCCATTCTGGGGCTGGCAGAGTGTGTCAATGGTCCCCTGCCCGTTGTTGTTGTTCGCCTGGCAGTTCAAGTTGTCCTGACCAATCGAATAGGTGTTGAACACCAATTTGAGGTTCTCGTTCGGAATCCAGAGGATCTGTCCACCGAAACCCGGATGCCGGTTGAATTTCGCATACGATTGCCAGCCGTTGATGAGCCAGGGCTCGATCTTCAGATCCTGCGTCGGCCACCATTGCACGCGCAGTCCGTTGAAGAACCAAGGGGTGTTGGATGACACGAACGAGGGCTGGTAAGTCCAGTTGTCGAAGTTGTAGTAGCTGAACAGGCCGACGTACGAGACAAAAACGCCCGCGTCAACATTCAGCCCGTGGTTCACGTCGAAGTGATATCCAGCATTCGCTTCCGAGAAGTAGCGGTAAGCATCCGAGAGTTGCCACTGGCCGACGGCGCTGCTGGCGTCATTGCGCGGTGTGGTTGTCGCGAACATGCCGAACATCGAGAGAAAGCGCGCTCTGACGTTGTCCCAGTGAAAGTCGCCGCCCAAACTCACCTGTTCGATCTGGAATTCGCCGGAGCGGAACTCCTCGGTCGATCCGTCGATGGTATGGTCGCTCGGGCGGTTGAGGCTTTGCAGATAGTTGATGTCCAAGCGGACTTCGGGCGTGAAAAATTTCGTATCGAATATCGGCGATTTTTCCCGTGAGGTACCGTTCATCCAGCCCACGTACCCAACATTGGCCCATGGGGTTTGGGTGTCATTCTCCGGGCCGGGTTCTGGCTCCTGGAGTGCCTCGGATATTTTCGGAACGGCGACCGGGGCTACCGATGCCAGCGCAGGCGCAGCGGGTTTGGGCGTGACGGCAATGTTCATGACGATGTCATGTCGCGTGGCCGTGCCGGCTACCACGTTCAGGGACGGCACCCGTACATCCGGCGATCCCTCCACGGTGATGTTCAAAGACCATAAACCCGGAGGAACATCGGCAAACGAATAGATGCCGTCGCTGCCGGATATCGTGGAGCGAATGCCGCCGCCGGCGCGGATGGCCGTCACGGTCGCCCCGCCGATGGGAGCCTTTGCCGCATCCCTGACGAGTCCGACGATCGTCCCAAAGGACACCGCGGCCGCCGCCGGGGCAGGCTCCTCCGCCTGGACCACCGAGCCAGCAAATGCAATTGACGCGACCGCGATGGCAAAACCTGGCAGGCATTTCACGATCTTCGGGCAGCTGCGAAATCTCACGGACCTTTCCTCTCTCGCGGTTCCATGTGGAACGCAATACGCCTGCTCAAGATCCGCTCTCGGGCAAGGTGGAACGCGTGCAAAAAGTTTAGGTAAGCGCTCGACCAAAGGTCGTTAAAAGAGGCCGGCGGCGCGTAACAAAGTTGTTAAGAAAAGCCCGGGCCCGCTGCGCGAATGCGTTGCGTTACGCCGGCCGCTCCGGTTTGGCGAAGAATTTCGCGATGCGTTTGGCCGCATCCGGCGCCAATCCCTCGTTCTTGAATAGATCGAGTGCATGCGCGTCGCTCAGGCTCAAACCATCGATCTCGATCAGCGCCCGCTTGTTGACCCGGTTGGCATACCAGGAATTGCACAAGATGTCGGCGCACAGCGAATTCAGCTCCGCATCAAACCGGTCGTCGGGGAAGCAGAAATTGGCCAGGTGCATCCTTTCGGCCTGCATTCCGGTATAGGTTCGGCAGCTGAACATCATCTCGCTTGCCTTGGTATTGCCGATGCGGTGCGGCAACCGCAAGCTCAGTCCCCAGACCGGCGTCAGCCCCCAGCGGGCGTAGACATCCGAGAATTGCGCCGACTCGGACGCGACGATCAGGTCCGCCGCCAAGGCGAGTTCCAGAGCCCCTGTCGAGCAGTGGCCCTGCACGGCGGAAATCACCGGCTGCGGCAGATCGGCAATTTTCTGAATGACCTCGGAATGAAAATGCGGCTTGGCATGCGCCTTGACATGCTCGAGCACCTCCTTCATGTCGTAGCCAGCTGAAAAATTCGCGCCCGTGCCGCGCAGGATGACGATGCCGATGGTCTTGATCTCGCGCGCAATTGCCTCGACATGCTCATCGAGCGCCTCGAACACATCCTTGTTCAACGCATTGCATTTTTCGGGCCGATTCAGCCACAGAGTTGCCGCACCGCCACTATTTTCCCGGCGGACTAAATTGTTCATAGCGAGGCATCTCCTTCGTGCGATTCCACCAACCACCGCCGAGCGACTGAAACAGGCCAGCGGTGTCGGCGTACCGATTGGCTTGCGCTTGCACCAAGGACAGCTCCGCCTGCACATAGCTTTGCTCGGCGTTGAGCACCGCCACCAAGCTGATCGTCCCCAGCAATCGCTGCTGCTGCGCGAAATCGAAAGTCTTTTTGGCGGCTCGCTCCGCCGCGGCGCTGGCCTTGAGCGCGTCGGCATCCGAGGTGAGCGCGCGCAGGGAATCCGCGACGTTTTGGCAGGCGAGAATAACGGCAGCCCGATACTGCGCCGCCGCCTGGTCCAACGCCGCGTCCGCGGCGCGTTTCTTGTGCAATAGCGCGCCCGCATCGAACAGCGTCTGCGTCAGCGAAGCGCCCGCACTCCAAAATCCCGTATAAGGAGTAAACAGGTCCTGCAGCTTCAGTGCGCTCGAGCCAATGTTCCCGGTGATCGCGAATTGCGGCAGCATATCGGCGATTGCGACGCCGACCGCCGCCGAGGCCATGTGCATACTCTCTTCGGCCTGGCGCACATCCGGCCGCTGCTCGATGAGTTTCGAGGGCACGCTTATCGGAATGTCGGTGGGTAAAGTCAAATCGTCCAGGCCGAATGTTTCCTGCGGTTCATCGGCGGGCAGCCTGCCGAGCAACGCCGTCAAGGCGTCGCGTGTTTGGCCCAGTTGCTTTTGCAGCGGCGGCAGGGTTTGCCCGGTCTGGGCTTCCAAGGATTGCTGCGCAAGAATGTCCAAATCGCTGGCGGTGCCCAGCAGTCGCTGTTGCTGCACGAATTCGGTCAACTGATGCTGCAGCTCGAGCGCGCGCAGCGTCGCGCTGATCTGCCCGCGCAGCGAAGCCTCTTGTACCACGGTCAC
>DATMKO010000177.1:0-9259 GCA_035571175.1 Steroidobacteraceae bacterium
ATCCCGCTCGTCCGACATCGCCGTGCCCCATAGCGACAGCAAACGCCGGAACGCGGCCACATCGGTGGTGTTGGCAGCATTGGCTTCCAGCAGGGCGTTGACGGGCACCGCAGGAGGGGCCGCCGGCGCGGGCGGCGCCACCGGCACCGGCACGATGTTGCGCGCCGCCGCATGAGCGGTGGTCGTTACCCCTTTGGTCGCGTGGCTGAAGATGCTCAGGGCGAAGTTCTGACGATGCCATATCTGCCAGCCGACAACGAGAATTCCGGCGAGCGCTGCCGTACCCAACGAGCCTGCGAGCCAACCCAGCCACACGGGCATGAACCTGCGGCCATAGACCTCGCCGGCCGCGCGGCGCACCAAGGCGGCGGTTATCTTGCGTGTTTCCTGGGTGTAAGCGCCGAGCAGGGCGCGATCGCAGGCCACATTGATCACGCGCGGGATTCCCGTGGACAGGCGGTGCACCTCGGACAAGGCCGCCGGCGTGAATATCTCCTCCGTTGCACCGGCCACGCGCAATCGATGGCGCACATAGCCCTTGGTTTCTTCGCGCGACAAGGGTTTCAAGTGGTAGCGGCCGGTGATTCGCTGTGCCAGCTGACGCAGGTCGGTGCGGTCGAGCAATTCTCGAAGCTCCGGCTGGCCGATGAGGATGATTTGCAGAAGCTTCTGCGTGGGTGTTTCCAGATTGGTGAGCAGACGGACCTGTTCCAAGACGTCAATGCCAAGATTCTGCGCCTCGTCCACCAGCACGATGATGCGCCGTCCCTCCGCGTGCGCTTCCAGCAATCGCCGGTTCAGTGCATCGACCATTTGCTTGACGCTGTTGCGGTCGGCCTCGCCAATGCTCAATCCCAGCTCTTCACAGATGGTCAGGAGGAATTCGCCGGGTGTGACGCGCGGATTCAGGATGACGGCGACGTCGGCATGGTGCGGTACGCGCGACAGCAGTGTGCGCACCACGGTGGTTTTGCCGGTTCCCACTTCCCCGGTCAGCTGGATGAAGCCGCCTGACTCGTTGATGCCGTACAGAAGATGCGCCAGGGCTTCGGCGTGACGCTCACTCAAATACAGATAACGCGGATCCGGAGTGATGGCGAAGGGCTTTTCGCTGAGACCGAAGAAGCTGGTGTACATGAGCCCTAGGATAATACCAGTGACGCGTTAGTTTCCGTGGCGGGTGGTGCGGGGCAGCAAACTCGCGCGGGTCAACAACTCTTCGCCAAACCGGTCGCGTATGCCGTCCACCGCCGAATCCAGCCTCGAAGCCGGTGCGGGCAGCGCTCCTGAGAAGAGATCCGACTGCCGCAGGAAGCGCAAATCGCTGACGCCCACCCCCAGCAGGCGCACACCGGCACCGGGTTGCATTGCCACCCAGGCGAGCAGCAGCGACTGCGCGGCGGCCGATACGACGGCGGTGTCTTGAGTGGGCGGCTTCAGCGCTTGTTGCCGGGTATAGGTCGTGAAATCACCCCTGCGAATTTTGACATTCACCCTGCCGGCCAATAGATCGTGGGCGCGCAGCCTTGAGGCGGTGCGATCGGCAAGGCGCACGATTTGCACCGCAAGTTCCGCTGCGGCATGGATATCGGCGGCAAATGTCTCCTCCGCGCTGATGGACTTCTCTTCGCGATCCGGCACCACCGGGCGATCGTCGATACCGCAGGCGCGCTCGCGCATGGCCTTGCCGTGTTTGCCAAAGGCGCGCCATAGCGCCTCCTCGCTGGCGTTGCGCGCATCGCCGAAAGTCCGGATGCCCGCGGCCTGTACGGCGGGCAGCGTCTTTTGCCCCACGCCAAATAACTTTTGAATCGGCAATGGGTCCAAAATTTCCCGCAGGTTGCCGGAGTGGATGCGGCACATTCCGTCTGGTTTGTGCAAATCCGACGCGATTTTCGCCAGCAGCTTGTTGGGCGCGATTCCCACCGACGCAGTGAGCCCGGTTTGTTTGGCAATGCGGCGCCGTATTTCGGCGCCGATTACTTCGGGGCCGCCCAGAAGCTGTTGGCTCGCCGTAACGTCGAGAAAGGCTTCGTCCAAGGACAGACCTTCAACCAGAGGCGTGAACCCGCCAAAGATCTCGAAAACCTGCGCCGAGATTTGCTGGTAGCGAGCCATGCGCGGCGCAACCACGATGGCGTCGGGGCAGCGGCGCAGAGCCTCGCGCATCGGCATTGCCGAGCGCACGCCGAAGCGGCGCACCGCATAACTGGCGGCTGCGACCACGGCGCGCGCGCCGGTGCCGCCGACGATGAGCGGCTTGCCCTTGAGCTCGGGCCGATCCTGCTCCTCGACGGAGGCATAAAACGCATCCATGTCGACATGCAGTATCGTGCGGGCATCGCTCCGCCGCATCGCTTCAGTTCACGGTGATGGTGATTTTTTGCGAGTGCAGCGGCGGATCGAACGAGGTGTGCAAGTAGTCTGCGAACACCAGTTGCAGAGTGTGCTTGCCGGGCGCCAATGTCAGCTCGGTCTCGGTCTGCCCCTTGCCGAAGTGCAATATCTTGTCGGTTGCCGGCATCGGGGCATCGAGTTTTAGTTCGCTGATATCGGTGTCGACCAGGAGGTGATGATGCCCGGTGTTGTCAAATTTGATTCCCGCCGGCGCCACCCCTAAACCTTTCAGGCCAAAGCGTACGGTGAGCGGACTGTGCACCGTCGCGCCGCTGTGCGGCGTGATGAAATACACTTCGGCGCCGGCCGGCGCCGCCATGCGATCCGCGGCGACGGCGAATGCCGCCAACATACAGATGGCCAACCCGAAAACTGGACGATTCATGCGGTTCCCCTTTTAATTTTCGAAGGTTGCGGAGAAAGTATCTTAGCGCTGCTGCTCCGCGCCCACACCCAATTCATGCGGCGCAAAATCATCGACGTTGATGATATTCATGACTTTGGCATCGTAATCCATAAGCAGCGCGGCTTCCGCTTCGCTGATGATGCCGAGCTTTTGTGCCTCACGAATTTGTCCGGGCAGATCCAGCGCGGTAATCCGGCCGGTCTTGACTCCGTCCACGCGAATGCGCTTCTCCAAGGGCTCTGCCGTGATGCACAGCATCAATGCCTCTTGCAGTTCTGCCAATGGGTTATGCGAACCCGGCGTTTTGAAGATGTGGGAGCTCAAACGCTCCCGGGTGGCGGTCGGATTCATGACAAGATCGCCGATCGCGCGGCCCAGCTTGTCGCTCGGCGGAAAGTAGGTCAGCCCGCGCGGAAAGATGAACAGCCGCATGAATGCGGCCAACGGACGATTGGGGAAATTACGCAAAAACAAATGCAGCTGTTCCTGCGCCTGATATAGCAGGCTGCGGCACGCCCATTCGACCAGCGGCAGATCAGCGCTCTCGCGGCCTTGATTCTGGTGATGCTTGAGCACCATGGAGGCCAGATACATCGCCGACAACACGTCGCCGAGGCGCGCCGACAGGGTCTCCTTCTTTTTGAGATAGCCGCCCAGCGCCAGCATCGCCACGTCCGTGGCCAGGGCAAATGAGGCGCTGTAACGATTGATGTGCTGAAAATAGCGCATCGTCGCACCGCTCTGCGGCACTTTGCTGAAACGCGCCGAAGTCAGCCCCAGGACGATGGAACGCACGGCGTTGGAGATGGCGAAGCCGACGTGACCTAGGACAGCGGCGTCGAATTCGCGCGTGCCGACCTCGCGATTCGGATTCTTGGCGGCATTCATTTCCTTCAAGACGAAGGGATGGCAGCGCACCGCCCCTTGTCCGAATATGATCAGGCTGCGCGTCAGGATGTTGGCGCCTTCGACGGTGATCGCGACCGGCACGATCTGGTATCCGCGCCCCAGATAATTTTTCGGCCCGAGGCAGATGCCTTTTCCGCCATGCACGTCCATGGCATCGTTGGCGATCATGCGGCCGATTTCGGTGGCGTGATATTTGAGCATGGCGGACGGCACGGAGGGTTTTTCGCCGCCGTCGATGGCGCCCGCCGTGACAGATCGCGCAGCGTCGATGATGTAGGTGCGCGCCGCCATGCGCGCCAGCACCTGTTCGATGCCTTCGAAGCCGCCGATGGGCGTGTTGAATTGGCGGCGAATGCGCGCGTACGCCCCCGAGGCGTACACCGCGGCCTGTGCGCCGCCGGTCGCGCTGGACGGCAGCGAAATGCAGCGCCCGACCGACAGCTGCTCCACCAGCATGCGCCAGCCTAGACCTGCGGTCGCGAATCCGCCGATGATTGCATCCATGGGTACGAAGACGTCGTGCCCCTGAATTGGGCCGTTTTGAAACGGCACATTCAGCGGAAAGTGCCGGCGACCGATGGTGACGCCGGGAGTGTCGTGCGGAATCAGCGCACAAGTAATCCCCAGGTCAACCTTGTCGCCCATCAGGCGATCGGGATCGTAGAGGCGGAACGCCAGGCCGATGATGGTGGCGACGGGCGCGAGCGTGATGTAGCGCTTGGAGAAGTTGAGCTTGATGCCGATGATTTCAGCGCCCTGCCATAGCCCCTTGCAGATGAGGCCGGTGTCGGGAATGGCGGCGGCGTCCGAACCGGCGCGCGGGCCCGTGAGGGCGAAACAGGGGACCTCCTCGCCACGCGCCAGCCGCGGCAGGTAATGCGCTTTTTGCGCCTCGGTACCGTAATGCAGCAGCAGTTCCGCAGGACCCAGGGAGTTTGGCACCGCGACGGTCGAAGATGCGGTGGTCGACCGCGAAGCTATCTTGATCAGCACGCACGAGTGGGCGTATGCGGAGAATTCCAGCCCACCGTAGCGCCGCGGAATGATCATCGCAAAGAAGCCGCGCGCCTTGATGAATTCCCACACCGCGGCGGGCATGTCGGCGCGGCGATGGGTGATGTCCCAGTCGTCGAGCATCGCGCACAGTTGTTCGCAAGGCCCGTCGAGAAATGCCTGCTCGATCGGAGTCAGAACCGGAGCTTGCGCCGACATGAGCTTTTGCCAGTTCGGACCGCCGGTGAATAATTCTCCGTCCCACCACACCGTGCCCGCGTCCAGCGCTTCGCGCTCCGTGGCCGACATTGCCGGCAGCAGCTTGCGATACTTGCGCATGAACGGCCGCGTCACCAGCGCCATGCGCAGCGGGCGGATGTTCAACAGCAGCAAAACCGCGAACGGCAGCGAGACCGCGATCTTCCACGCCAGTGGCGCCGCGCCGCAGATCCAGTAGGCCGCGAACAGCAGCAGCAGTATGCAGGAACTCGTGAGGAGGCCCGCGCGCCGATAGGCCAGGATCATGAATATGCCCACGAATAACACCAGCCAGCCCACCGCGGTGCCTACGATGAGCCACAGGCTATTCATGGCGCGTCTCGCGTCAGATCAAGTCTTTTACGCCGTCGCGCTCTTCCAGCAACTCGCGCAGCGTCGCCTGCATTTTTTCGCGGCTGAAATCGTTGACGGCGAGTCCTTGAACGATGCTGTATTCGCCGTTCTTGCAGGTCACCGGATACGAATAGATCACACCTTCAGGTATTCCGTAGCTGCCATCCGCGGGAACCGCCATGCTCACCCAGTCGCCGGCGGCCGTGCCGAGCATCCAATCATGAATGTGATCCAAGGCCGCCGCCGCCGCCGAGGCGGCGGATGAACTGCCGCGCGCCTTGATGACGGCCGCGCCGCGCTGCTGCACCGTCGGAATATAGCTGTCCTTGAACCAACTTTGATCGACCAATGACAAAGCGGGTTTGCCGCCGACGGTGGCGTGATGCAGATCCGGGTACTGGGTTGCGGAGTGATTACCCCAGATGATTATTTTTTTCACGTCGGACAAAGCAGCGCCGGTTTTCTCCTTCAGCTGCGCCAGCCCGCGATTGTGATCCAAGCGAGTCATCGCGGTGAAGTGCGCTGCCGGGAGTGAGGGAGCATTGCGCTGCGCGATGAGGGAATTGGTGTTGGCTGGATTTCCCACCACCAGCACGCGCACATCGCGGCTCGCAACCGCATTCAGCGCCTTGCCTTGCGCCGAGAAAATCTTGGCGTTCTCGAGCAGCAGATCCTTGCGCTCCATGCCGGGACCGCGAGGCCTGGCCCCGACCAGCATCGCGAAATTGCAATCCTTGAAGCCCTCGTTGGCATCGGATGTGGCGGTCACCTTATTGAGCGTTGCGAATGCGCAGTCGTTCAGTTCCATCACGACACCTTGGACCGCCGCACTCGCCGCCGGAATCTCCAGCAGATTCAAGTTGATCGGCTGATCGGACCCCAACATTTGACCGGAGGCGACGCGGAACGCCAGCGCATAGCCGATGTTTCCGGCGGCGCCCGTGATGGTGACAGTGACTGGCTTCTTCATGACGCGCTCCCACACAAAATCAAAGAATGGTAGCCGAAATCACCCGGGAACCGGTGCTGCGAACGTGGGACTCGCTTCTAGCGATAAACAATACGGCCGACCGAATCAGTGAGAGACAGCGACAAAAAAATCGTCGCCATCAATCATGATTTCCCGCGACCTTAGAATATTAACTTCAAAAACAGCAGGTTACGCACTCAAAAATATTTTCACAAAGTGCTTGCATGTAGTGGTGTTGTATATTACTATATCACCAAGTCACCGAAACACCTCGATGACGAACTGAAGACCGAAACACTGGATAGGAGACGATCATGAACACTTCAATTTCCACAAAACTCGCCGCTCTCGCTCTTGCCCTGATGGTCAACAGCGTGATCATGGGCGGTGTCGCCTACTTGTTCCAATTGCAGCAGCCCACGGTGGCCATGGCGCTCGCCAACGGCGGTTCCCAGGCGGTGAACGCCCCGGTCTGAGCGGTCAGCAGGCGCTCTGGTAGATTAGCGTGCTATATATCCCCTACACACGGGGACCTCACATCGAGCGGAAAATGGACCCGAACTGGAACGACAACCAACCCATCTATCGCCAACTGCGCGATCGAATGGTCGCCCTGATCCTCGAGGGCGCCTTGAAGGAGGGCGATCCATTGCCCTCCGTGCGGGCAGTGGCTGCCGACTACCGGCTCAATCCGCTCACGGTGCTGAAGGGTTATCAGCAGCTGGTCGATGAGAACCTGGTCGAAAAACGCCGTGGACGCGGCATGTATGTCAGCGACGGAGCTAGGCGGCTACTACTCGCAGGAGAGCGTGAACGCTTCTTGCATGAGGAGTGGCCGCACATTCTTGCGATCATCAACAGGCTTGGGTTTTCGTCCCAGGAATTGTTTGCGCAAACACCGGCGCTCACCCACCCGGCGCCGCCGCCTCGCGGCAGCGATGCCAAAGAAGAGTGAGTTTAAAAACATGGCCCTGCTCATCGAAGCTCGCGACTTGACGAAAAAATATGGTGCTCACGTTGCCCTGGATCGCGCCAATCTCAAGATTGAGGCCGGCCGCATCGTCGGACTGATCGGTCCCAATGGCGCCGGTAAGACCACCGCGCTGCGCGCGATCCTCGGGCTGACCAGCTACGAAGGGCAACTAACCGTGCTGGGACGCGAACCGCTGCGCCAGCGCACCTCGCTGATGCAGGACGCCTGTTTCATCGCCGATGTCGCCGTGTTGCCGGCATGGCTGCGGGTCGACCAGGCGATCGACTTCGTTGCCGCCGTGCATCCGCGATTCCGCCGCGACCGCGCCACGGGATTTCTGGCGAAGACACAGATTTTAGGCCACCGGCGCATGCGCGAGCTGTCCAAGGGAATGAAAACCCAGGTGCATTTGGCGCTGACCATGGCCATCGACGCGAAGTTATTCGTTCTCGACGAGCCCACACTGGGGCTCGACATTCTGGCGCGGCGCACTTTTTACGATGCGCTGGTCAATGACTACATGGACGAGACCCGGACCATTCTCATCACCACGCACCAGGTGGAGGAAGTCGAGAATTTGCTCACCGATCTGATATTCATCGACAAGGGCCGCATCGTTCTGGACTCATCGCTGGAGGACGTTGCCACGCGTTTCGTCGCGGTGGCGGTGGCGGCCGACCGCCTCGATGCCGGGCGTGCCGCGAAGCCCTTCTATGAACGGCAGATCCTCGGCAAAAGCGAGCTGTATTTCGAGAACGCCGACCGGGAAAAGCTCGCGCCGTTCGGCGAGCTGCGCACGCCCAGCGTCGCCGATCTATTCGTCGCAAAGCTTTCCGGAGGTGCGGCATGAACACCAACATGTGGCTGATCCGCAGGGAATTCTGGGAAAACCGCGCGATTTGGCTGTTGCCGGCGGTGTTCGGCGCGATGCTGATCGTGGCGGCTTTGTTCGGCCACGTGCAACTTCCGGCGCTCACCTCGCCGAACGAAATTCACACCTTCGGCGCCGCTTTCCTGGTGGCGTTCGGCTTGATGTTCTACACAGTGATGTCGGTGTACGCGACCTGGTATCTACTGGATTGCCTGTACGCGGATCGCAAGGACCGCAGCATTCTATTCTGGAAGTCCTTGCCGATCTCCGATACCGATACCGTGATCAGCAAGCTGATCGTGGCTTTGATCGTGATACCCGTGGTGTCGTTCGTCGCCGCCGATATCACCGCGCTGCTGGCGGCGTTCATCGTCTCGATTCGCCTGCGGGCCTCGATCGGCAGCACGCTGTGGCAGCCCGATGTGTGGCTGCAGATGCAGGTGTTGTGGATCTATACCGTCTTCACGGCCGCCATCTGGTACTTGCCGGTCGCCGGCTGGCTGATGCTGGTCTCGGCCTGGGCCAAACGCGCGGTGATCCTCTGGTCCTTCCTGCCGCCGCTGGTGCTGTACATCATCGAGCGCTGGTTCCTCGGCACCAACGTCGTGGGTCGGGTGATCAGCAGGCGGCTGACCGGCCTGCCGGCGGTTGCGCTGAATACAAGCGGCGGCAAGTCGTGGCACGTTGACGGCGACACGCTCACGCTTCCGAGCAGCGTTTTTCACTTCATCAATCCGAGCGGATTCTTTGCCAGTCCGCAAGTTTGGATCGGAGCGGCCGTCGGCGTGGCCTTGATCATCGCCGCCATCCAGCTGCGAATGCGGCGCAGCGAGATCTAGCGCACCGCTGCGGCGGGCAGCGCAACTCGCAAAACCGCCTGTCTTTTTCGTTGTCTCCATTTGCGGCCAATGGTGCAAAATAACGCGAGGTATTTCGTCTGTCGCGAAGGGGCGTCCATGTACAAAACGAAGATCGATCTGTCCGAGAAAGTCCGCCGCAATGTCATCGTCATATTGAATGATCGCCTGGCGGACGCCATGGATCTGCAGAGTCAGGTCAAACAAGCGCACTGGAACGTGAAGGGCCCTCATTTCATTGCCCTGCACGAGCTGTTCGACAAGATCTCCG
>DATMKO010000178.1:0-2710 GCA_035571175.1 Steroidobacteraceae bacterium
GCGTTGACCATCTGCGGGGTCATGGCCCACTCGGCGCGGTCCACCGGGCGACCGAGCTTTGCCAGCTGATAGCGATACTCGAACGCTGCGGCTCGCTCGGCGTTGCCAAACGCGTCGTCCGGAACGATATTGAGTCCGGCGTACTCGCGCCAGTGGTCAGGATAGCCGATGCCGACCTTGAGCGCGGCCAGCTTCGCCTTGGCGCCGGTTTTGGTTTCTGGTGTCATCCAGTCGAGACTGTCGATGCGCCGCGCGAATGCCGCCCGCAGCTGTTCGACCATTTCTTCGATACTGGCCTTTGCCTGCGGCGAAAAGTACCGCTCGACGTAGAGCCTTCCAACCGCTTCGCCGAGCGCGTCATTGGTGGCATCGATCGCCCGCTTCCAGCGCACGCGCAGCTCCGGGGTACCGTTGAGCGTGGTGCCGTAAAATGCGAAGTGTTCCGCGACCAGGGCTGCAGGCAGAAAGGCCGCACGGTGCTCGACTGCGTGCAGCACCAGGTAATCCTTCCAGGTTCCGAGCGGTTGGCTCGCCACCAGCGCCGCAATGCCCGTCACCGCGCTCGGCTGCCAGACCACGAAATCCCGTTGATTCTGCGGCAGGTGCGCGGAGGCAAGGAAAACCCGCCAATTGAGGCCCGGTGCCTTGGTATCGAAGTCGCTTCTCCGCCAGTGATTATTTCCCTTCAGGACGTCCACGGTCGCCTCGCGGCTCAAATGCACGGCCGCGATCCGATGCTCGAGATCCAGGATGCGCGCTGCACGCGCTGCGGCGCCGGAAACCCCGGCGAGCGTCAACATCGCGGCAACATGCGTCAAATATTTCGCCCGGATCTCCCCCATGGCTGCAGCAGGATCGAGGTAGTAGCTGCGGTCGGGCATGCCGAGTCCGCCCTGCAGAAGAAATGGCACGTATCGGTCCGGATGGTCGAGATCCTGTGCAATCCACAGCCCGAAGAGATTGTCGGTATAGACATTGGTGGAATTCAGAACATCGACGTCGGCGCGAAGCGTGCCGCCGAGAAAGCGCGCGAGCTCGACGCGATTCGATATCGCGCCGATCGCCTTCAGCGTGGGATCCAGCGGTCGAAGGCCCTGCGTCTCGATGCGCGCCTCATCCATGAAGCCCGCGTAGTAGTCCCTTATCAAGCGGATCGCGGAACCTTTGGTCTGGACGCCTTTGTCGGGGTGCTGGATCAGATCGGCGAGCCGGCGCTCGACCAGCTGCTCGATCACATCCCAGGAACCGTAGGAACTTAGGTCCGGGGGAATCTCATTTGCGCGCAGCCACGTGCCATTTGCGTAGGCAAAGAAACTCGCCCCTGGAGCAACCGATCGATCCATGCCGGCGATCTCGATCCCGGGCGGAAAGGCGCGATCGGCCGCGGCGGGACCGCCGCGTGCGCACCAGGCGAGAGCGAGGCTGAGTCCTGCGATAATCGAGCGTAGGCGGGTGAAGCGCACGTGCGGACGCAGCGTTTTATATGGCCCATCCGGCACGATATTCGCGGGTCAGGTATTGGTTTGCGTCTGCAATGTTGGTGACCAGACCGTGCTCGCCGTCGTACAGAATCTTCTTCCCCTGCCCCGTGCGCAGCGCCACCAGTCCCAGCAGCATCGTTTCGGTGAGCTGTGCCGCATACTCTATCGGCGAGCTCGCCTTCGCCTCGCCGCGGATCGCCTTGATCCAGTTGAGCTCATGGCTCCACATGATGCGCGGCATGCTCTTGGGGATTGCCTCCGCTGCCTCGGTCAGCGATTGCGGATACAGCCGCGGATTGGCGCCGTAGGTATCGTTCATCAGAATGCCCTTCTCGCCAATGAAAATCACGCCGCCTTCGCTCGCCAGTTCAACCTCATCGGGCAGGGCGTCGGGGCGTGGCGGATAAATTCCGCCGTCGAACCACGAGAGTTTCACGGGCGGCTGCGCACCACGTGCCGCGAATTGATAGTGCACGCAAGTCGACACCGGATAGCACACCGGGACGCGCAACGGGCGGCCGGTTGGCGCGGACCCGGCATCGGGATTTGCGGACGCGGGCATGGTGCCCCATTGCGTCGAAGTTGCCTCGATGCTCGAGGGATAACTGAGTCCCAATGCCCAAAAGGGATGATCGATGAGATGCGCACCCATATCGCCGAGCGCGCCGCAGCCAAAATCAAGCCAGCCGCGCCAATTGAACGGATGGTAGATGGGATGATAGGGAACATTCTCCGCAATCGGTCCGAGAAACATGTTCCAGTCGAGTCCCGCCGGCGGCGCGCCGCCGCTGCCCATGGCCGCGGCAAGCACATCCTGCACATGACGGTACGTCCACAGGTTGCCGAAAGCGCCGGGCACGTCAGGCGCGGCCATACCCGTCGGGCGCGGCAGCCCCTGCGGCCAGTAAACAACCGGCCGATTGGTCCAAACGTGCACCTCGTGCACGGGTCCAATAATGCCCGCGCCGATCCACTCGTTGATGCGACGGGCGCCTTCGCTCGAGTGCCCCTGATTTCCCATCTGCGTAACAAGCTTGGGACTGGCCAATGCCCGCTCGCGCAGAACGCGCGCCTCATGCACCGTCGCCACCAGCGGCTTTTGCACATAGACGTGCTTGCCCATATCCATCGCCGCCTTCGCAATCACCGCATGCAGATGGTCAGGGGTTGCAATCACCACGCCATCGATGCTCTTTTCCTTCGCCAACATTTCGCGAAAATCGCTGTAG
>DATMKO010000179.1:0-3690 GCA_035571175.1 Steroidobacteraceae bacterium
AGAAACGCAAGCGCCGCGCTATTTGGGCGCGCGACTTCGGAAGTCACTGCGCTGCTTGATGCCGACATGAACTACTCCTCGATTGGTACTACCCGCCAAAATCATGCGCCCGGCCGGTCAGCTTAAGCAACATTTGCCAGGGAACACTTATTTCGGCATCCTCCAGCGGAAGGTCCGTAAACTCACCGACGCACACGTTCTCTTGCAGATACACTCAGCCGAGTTTTCAGCGTCCCGCGGCGATCGGTCGAGCGGCTGGCTGCCGCAATCCCGTTCCGAAGTATTGGCGCGCAATGGAATGGTGGCGACCAGCCATCCACTGGGTGCTCAAGCCGGTCTTCAAGTAATGAAAAACGGCGGCAATGCATTCGATGCAGCCGTGGCAACCGCCGCCGTGATGAATGTGGTGGAGCCCTGCGGCGCGGGAATCGGCGGCGATGTGTTCGTCATCGCCTGGCTGGCGAAGGAGAAGAAACTGATCGCGCGGAACGGCAGCGGTCGCGCGCCTGGCGGAGCAACCGCGCGGCATCTGAAGCTGCGCGGCTACACCACGGAGATGCCGCAGCAGGGCATTGACTCGGTCGTCGTTCCCGGCGCGGTCGATGCATGGGATTCGCTGCTGAAGCGCGCGGGAACTCTGACGTTCAAGGAGTTGCTGCAGCCGGCCGCCGATCTTGCCGCCCACGGATTTGCCGTCAGCGAACGCATTCACCACGAATGGGTCCAAGGCGCCGCGGTCCTCGCGCTCGATGCGGATTCGGTGAAGACATATCTGGTGGGTGGCGAGCCGCCGCCGATGTACGCCGTGTTTCGCAATCCGGACTTGGCGCGCACGTTCACTATTCTGCAGACCCAGGGCCGCGACGGTTTTTACAATGGTGAGATTGGCGCGGGCCTGCTGGCCAAATCGCGCGCGCTTGGCGGCGTGTTCGAGCAAGCGGACTTGGACGGCACGCGAGCGGATTGGGTGTCGCCCATCGGCACGAATTATCACGGCTACGATGTGTACGAGTTTCCGCCCAGCACGCAGGGCTTCGCGGTGCTGGAAATGCTCAACATACTCGAAGTATGCGCGCCCCGGTTGGGAGTGGATCTCAAGGCCCTCGGACCTGGTTCGCCGCTGTACTGGCACCTGCTGGTGGAAGCCAAGAAGTTGGCATATGCGGACCTGTATGCATTCAACGCCGATCCGCAATTCGAACAAATACCGCTCGCGAAGCTCATCTCAAAATCCTACGCCGCGGAGCAATGCCGGAAGATCGACCCGCGCAAGGCCTCGGTACCTGCGCCTGAGCGCGATCCCGCCGGCGGCACGGTTTATCTGTCGACCGCCGACCGCTGGGGCAACATGGTGTCGTTCATATTCAGCATCTACCGAGGCTTTGGCTCCGGAATCACGGTACCGGGATATGGCTTCGTGCTGAACAATCGCGGCGCACTCTTTTCATTGGATCCGCGCAGCCCCAATTGCATCGCACCCGGCAAACGGCCATTTCACACGCTGCTGCCGGGGTTTGTCATGAAGGACGGCCTGCCGCTGATTTCGTTCGGCCTCATGGGCGCCGCCCAACAGGCGCAAGGACACGTGCAGGTGTTGATCGGCTTGCTCGACCTCGGCGCCAACGTGCAGGCGGCGAGCGACGCGGCGCGCTTCTATCACGATCAAGCCACCAATACGCTGCAGCTCGAGTCCAGTCTCTACGAGTCCGTCGGACCCGCACTGCGGGAACTCGGGCACAACGCGGTCTCTGCCAACGGCGAGGGGATGGGCGGATACCAGGCCATTGCACTCATCGACGGCGTCTATCGAGGCGGATCGGATCATCGCAAAGATGGGCAAGCCGTCGGCTGGTGAGATGCTGTTGCCAAAATCGTGCCTGCTGGCGGCCGCCATCGCAGCGCTCGGGCCGGCGCCCGCGGCAGCGTGGGGTGACCTCGGCCATCAGGTGACCGCGCTCCTCGCCTATCGCCACTTGACGCCGCAGGCAAAGCTTAGGCTGGATGCGCTGCTCGCTGCCGACACCGACAGCCTCACGCCGCCGGATTTTGCCAGCCGGGCGACGTGGGCCGACAAGTACCGCACCACGCATCGCGAAACCGCCGCCTGGCACTTCGTCGACATCGAGATCGATGCGCCCGATCTACAAAGCGCCTGCTTTGGCTTTCCCACATTGGGCGCCTCGCAACTCGCGAGTCAGGGGCCGGCCCAGGATTGCATCGTCAACAAGATCGAGGAATTTGCCGGCGAACTGCAAGGCGCTGCCACGCCGCCGGCCGAGCGTCTGCTGGCGCTCAAATTCGTGATCCACCTGGTCGGCGATCTTCACCAGCCGCTGCATGCCGCGGACCACGATGACAGGGGTGGAAACTGTATTGGCCTGTCCGCGTCAGCCGATCGGAACACGGCGCGCGCGCCCAATCTGCATGCCTACTGGGACCTCGCCGTGGTCGATGCGCAAGGTGCTTCAGCCGAACAAATTGCGGATAAACTCGACGCCGGGATCAGCGCCGCATTGCTGAACGAGTGGGCTTCCGGCACGGCGCGCAGCTGGGCGATGGAAACATTCGAGATCGCGCGCCACGATGCCTATGCGCTGCCATCGCGTCCTACTTGCGGGACCCAAGGCTCGGTTGCGCTCCCGCAGGAATACGAGGCCGAAGCGCGGAAAGTCGCGGCTGCTCAGCTGCAGAAGGCCGCAATTCGCATGGCGAGCATTCTCAATCGGGCGCTCGGCAACTAGTTCAACGCGAGCGCGTCCATTTCGGCGCCCGCGAGGCGAATGTGCAAAATGCCGGCAATCGTCGGCGCAATGCGCCGCATATCGATTTCACCCACGGACTTGTCCCGCGCAATGTGCGGACCCACGATGAAAAACACCGAGCGCATGTCAGGGTGCTCGGGCAGGTAGCCGTGCATGCCCAGATTGCTCGGCGGGGTAACGAGCGGCAGGGAAGTCGCCAAGCCCATCTCGTAGCCGCTGCGGAAAGAGATCAGGTACGCCGCGTTTGGAAAGCCCCGCCCGCGCTGGATTTCATCGGGCGTCAAGATGCGTTCGATGCCATTGGCGGGATCGGCAGCGAGTTTTTCCAGCAGCGTCTTCACTCGCGCCGCGGTCGACTGATCTTTAGGATCCGCCAGCATCACCGCTGCGCTGCCGCCCGCAGGCCAGGCGGTTGCCTTCCAGCCGGAAATCTTTCCCGCTTGATCGACACTGATTAGGCCCGCCTCGCGGAATGCCGCGTACAAATTGACATCATGCTCGACGGCGGCAAATCCGTGGTCGGATACCACGCAAATCGTGGCGCGTCCCGGCGCAGCCTGTTCCGCGGCCGCGCGCAGCGATCCGATCACGGTGTCGAGGCGTTCCAGGGCCGCGTTCGACTTTTGGCTGAAGGGACCGGACAAATGCTGCTCCGTATCCAGTCCCGTCAAATACACCGTGAAAAAGCTGGGATGCTTCTTCTCGAGCAGCCGAATCGCGAAACGCGCTCGAATCTCATCCTCCGCGACCGTCTCTTCCATTCCTCCTGGGTAGCGGCCGAGCTCCGCAGAAAGTTCCTGCTCCAGCCCCGGGGTGCTGAGGGCGCGCTGCAGCTTCAAGTCATCGTCGGTGCCGGTCCGCCAGATCTGCGGCAGGTTGAAGGTGATTCTTGCGCCGACGCTGACCGGCCAGTAGATGCTGGCGGTTT
>DATMKO010000180.1:0-2672 GCA_035571175.1 Steroidobacteraceae bacterium
CTACGGTTTCGGTTATGTGGGCGTCGGCTTCGCTGGCGGCCGCTGGGTGGGAAATTCATTTGCCTACAATCGTTCCGTCACCAACGTGACCAACGTGACCGTGATTCACAACACTTATAACGAGACTGTCGTCAATAACAACGTCACTGTGAACAAGGTGAGCTTCAACGGTGGAGCCGGCGGAACCGCCGCGGTGCCGACGGCTCAGGAAAGAGCAGCCGCAGTGGAACCGCATGTGCCGCCGACGGCAATGCAGCACCAGCATGTGCAAGAGGCCGCTAAAAACCCGGCGCTCCAAGCCAAGGCCAATGGGGGTCATCCCGCCATTGCGGCCACGCCGAGGCCGGCAGCGTTCAACGCGCCGGGCGTGGTCGGTGCCCATGGCGCAGCTCCTGTAAACACCGCGCTTCACGGAGCCCCTGCGGCGAATGGCGCGGCTCACGGCGCGGCGCCGGGCGCGGCGCCGGCTCCGGCAACCGCCATGGCGCATCCGCAGGGCCAGCCGCCGGCAACCGTCAAGCCGGCCCCGAAGCCGCAGGCCGCCAACAAGGCGCCGAAGCAGCCTCCGAAAAAGGAAGGCGAGAAGGAAAAGTAGCCAGCAGGGCATCGGCCGAGCCTTGCTCGGCCGATGCATTTAGTCAGTTTGTGGTCGTCGGCTGGACCACCGGCAAGTCGATGAAACTCGCACTCGAGCCGCCATCGAATATCTTGATCGTCGCCTTCTTATAGTCGCCGGGTTTGGCAAAGAAGATGTTGTCGATATAGGTTTGCGGGTTTCTGTCGTACAGCGGAAACCAACTGGACTGAACCTGAATCATGATGCGGTGACCCGGCAAGAACACGTGGTTGGCGGTCGGCAGCGCAAAGCGAAATACCTGCTTCCGGTCCGGTGGAATAGGCTTGGGATTGCTGAAGGAATCCCGGTAGCGGCCGCGCAAAATATCAGCTGAAATCATCAGCTGGTAGCCGCCCATCTTGGGTTCGCGCCCGACCTCGTCGGGATAGACATCGATCAACTTCACCACGAAGTCGCCGTCGGTTCCCGACGTGGAGGCGATGAGGTTGGCGATCGGTTCGCCGCTGATTTTCAGCGGCTCGCGCAGCACCGGCGTGGCGAAGCTCAGCACGTCGGTGCGCGAAGCCACATCCCGTTGATCGCTGACCAGCCAGGTTTGCCAGCTGATCGCGCCTTCCTCACCGCCGATGTGAATGGGCCGCGGCAGATAAGGCACCGGCTTCGCGGGATCTGCAATGTAGGATTCGAAGTCCTCTGCCGCCGCGCGATCGGCCGCGCCCAAATCCGCGGATGCGCTCAAGCGCAGAGCACCGCCACTTTGCAAGTAAAGCTTTTGCCTGGCGATAGCGCACCCGGACTCGCAGCCGCTCGGCCAGGTGGGCAGCGATTGCCAGCGATTCATGCCGGTCTCGAATGCGGTGACCGGCGCCAATTTGAGCGGCGGTGCATCGTCCTTCAGGTAGTGATCGAAAAATGGGCGCAACAGAAATTTTCGAAAATATTCGGCGGTGTCGCTGCCAAAGCGAATCTGCCCGATCGCACTGCCGTCGAGCCGTTCCTGGTGGTGAAACCAGGGGCCGATCACCAGATATATATTCGAAGTATCCGCTTGCCGCGCCTTGAGCGCCTTGTAAAGCGCGATGTTGCCGTAGATGTCCTCCTGATCCCAGAGACTGTGGACCAACATGACCGGCACGTTGACGCCTTGTTTGGCGAGAATTTTGTCGAGCGCCTGGTCCTGCCAGAATTCATCGTACGCAGGATGGTTCATCACCTTAGGCCAGAACCCCACTTGTTCGAGCCCGTGGCGCTGCGCCATGTCACCCGCAGAACCCGCGCTGAGCCATGTGTCGTAGTCGTCATAGTGATCTGTCCACCAATCAATGTTGCTGCCGCGGGTCGCCTCCTGATCGTGGAAGTAGGCGAGGCTGTCCAGCCGGAATGCGCCCTTGTGAAACCAATCATCGCCCATCCAACCATCCACCATCGCGTTGATCGGAATTGCCGCACGCAGCGCCGGGTGTGGGTGAACCAACGCCATCAAAGAGGTAAATCCGTCATACGAGATACCGAGAATGCCGACCTTGCCGTTGGTCTCGGGGATGTTCTTGATGAGCCAATCAATGGTGTCGTAGGTATCGGTGGAATGATCGACGCCGCTCGGATTCAGCGGGCCTTGCAACGGCCGGGTCATGATGTAATCGCCTTCCGAACCGTGTTTGCCGCGCACGTCCTGCACGACGCGGATATAGCCGCCGCTCAGTACCGCGTCCTCCGCCGCATCTTTGCTGTCGATCAGCGCCGCGAGGTGCGCGCTGGCGTGATTGACGATGCGCGCGGTCGCACCGTACGGCGTACGCGTCAGCAGAATCGGCGCGCGCTGCGCCGCGCGCGGAATCAGGATCACGGTCTGCAGTTTGACGCCGTCGCGCATCGGAATCATGACCTCGCGCTGCGTATAGTCGAAACTCCCGACCCTTGGTGAGAACTGCGCGGGTGTTTCGTTCGGCAAGGCCTGATCGGATATTGCCGGGACGGCAAGCGCAACCATCAAAAGTGCGGCGGCGCTTTGCCGCATCAAGGGCGCACGTTTGCTGCCGCGTAATCTCGACATATTCAGGCTCCGGAAGGGTGGGTGGCACAAGCGACGGCGAAT
>DATMKO010000181.1:0-5026 GCA_035571175.1 Steroidobacteraceae bacterium
TCGGTACAAAAAGTGGTGGAGTTCACGCGCAACCGCGTGTCGCTCGAAAACCAGGCGGCGCACAAGGCGATGCGTACGGTGACGCGCAACGGTCACGAGGTCAAAGTCGGCATCATTACCGTGCCGAGCTTTTACCAGGACTACGATGCCAGCCGCGCCGGCGCGAAGGACTATCGCAGCACCACGCGCGACGTGCAGCGCCTGATCGGCGAGCTGCGCAAGGACGGCGCCGATGTCTTGATCATGGATCTGCGCGCCAACGGCGGCGGCTATCTCCCGGAAGCCGAATCGCTTACCGGCTTGTTCATAGACCGCGGACCCGTGGTGCAGCTGCGCGACACCTCCGGCCACATTGAAATCGACGATGATCCGAACCCGGCGATCTTCTACAGCGGCCCGATGATCGTGCTGGTGGATCGATTCAGCGCCTCCGCGTCGGAGATTTTTGCCGGCGCCATCCAGGATTACGGGCGTGGGCTGATCGTCGGTCAGCAAACCTACGGCAAGGGTACGGTGCAGAATGCGCACCCGTTGAACTACACGATTTTCGGGCGCAAGCCGGAATTGGGTCAGCTCAATGTGACCATCGGCAAATACTATCGGATCACCGGCGAGAGCACCCAGGACCGCGGCGTGACTCCGGACATCGCGCTGCCCTCGCTGATCGACGCCAATGAAGTCGGCGAGAGTACCCGCGATCGCGCCCTACCCTGGGATCACATCGAACCGGCCGCGTTTCGGGTCGAAGGCGATCTGAAGCCGATCGCCGCCAGCCTGGAGAAACTGCACGAGGAACGCACCGCGGGCAGCGCGGATTTCCGTTATTTGCACGACGACATCGCGGCACTCGATGCCATGCGCAGCCAGAAATCCCTGTCATTGAATCTGAAGACCCGCGAAGCGGAGCGCAAGCGGCTGGACAACGACCGGCTCGAGCGCGAGAACGCCTGGCGGGCGGCACACGACGTCAAGCCGGTCAAGTCGCTCGAGGAAATCAAGGACGATGCGACCGCGGGAATCTTGCTGGATGAGGCGTCGCAGATCGCCGCCGACCTGGCCGTGATCAGCGCGCACAAGGCAGCCCCGACCCAGGCGCGCCGCACCGACAACCACGAGGCGCCGAGCTTAAGGCCCTAGCGCAGCAGGACGGTGTACAGGTCCCAGTAGTCCTCCGCGAGCACATTCCATGCGACGGCGGGAGGCGGCTTGGGTCTGCCGCCAAGATCGAGTTCCGCAGGCTGCGGCGCGAGAGAATCCGCCGTCGGCACGGTATCGGCGGTATTGCGGTACTCGCAGATGGCCCGCAAGCGCTCCAATTTGGCCCGCACGGATCCGGTAATCTGCTTCTGATTGGCCACCGCCAGCTGCGCTTTCTGCACGCGCTGCATGTAGCCCTCGCAATCCTCGCGGCTGCCGAAGCTCATCTCGTGAACGCGGCGCGCGACCGCCTCCTTGGCGCGCGCCGCCAGGCCATAAGCATCCGCATGCTCGCACAGCAATTCAGCATAGCCGATGAGCGCGAGATTGATGTTGCGGCGGGACGCCAATGACAGGCCGGGAAATTCAAGCCCGGCTTCGTGCTCGATGGCGCTGCGCTCCGAATGCAGGTCGCCGACCGCCGCGTCGGCCATCACCACTTGGTTGCGCAACGCCTCCAGCGACTTCTGGCGGCGCCGGCGCTTGAAGTAATGCCAAAACGCGGTCAGCCGTTCGATCTCATTCTGCGTCTCGGCCAGAAGGCGGCGTTGGTTGTCGGCCGCGGCGGCCGCCCCTCGCAGGCGTTGATCGGCATCGGCGAGGCGCGCGTTCTTCTCGGCCTCGAGGTCGGCCTTGTGCTTCGCCGTTTCTCGCGCTTCCTGCTGGCGCGTCAAATCCGCGGCGAAAGTCGAAAGCTGCTGATGACAGGTCTTCCACAAGGCGCGCAGCTGGAAGAACACCAGCGCTCCGAACCCGGTCTTGGGATCGCCGAGCAGATCGCCGAGCGCATCCAGCTGTTCCTGCACGCGGATGGTCGCGCCTTCCTGCTGTTTGAGCTTGTCGCGCAGCAGGTGAAATTCGTCCTTCAAGTCGGCGTAGGCTTTCTTGAGACCGGCGCGATTCTGGAACAGCTGCATGAGCCGCTCTTCTTCGGGACTCACCGCGCCGCCCTCGGCACCGCCTTTGAGAAAACTCAGCTTGTCGATCAAGGTCCCGCCTCAGCGCATGATGAAATCGCGGCGCCCGCCGACGCCGCCAAGCTCAGGCTTTGCGTCTAAAAGCGATGGCCCCGCTCGGCACAATATTCCAGCCATTTATTTAACATCATGTTACGGGTCCAGCGCTGATCCAGTTCACGCTTGAGTCCCGACTGCAACTTGGCGAGCTGCGGGTGGCGTTGAAAGCCGCGGAAGCTGCGCACTTCGGCCAGGCGGGCGTCATGGTATACGCACACCTCCAAATCCGGGTCGCGGATGCGCGCGGCCTCGAAATCGAACTCGTATGTGAGGCGAAACACACTGGTGTAACGGCACAGTTCCAGCGGGGTGAGATGCAGATCACAGTCCGAGGCAACCTTGGAGACGCGGGCCGTCTTGACACCGCGCAACTCCTGCACGAGCCAGCCCAAGCGCACAAAATTGCTCTCGTACAATGTCATCAGGCTGACAAAGCTGCCGGGCCGCGCCTGCCATGATGTCATGCACCATTGATCCGCTATCATGGTTCAACTATACCATGCAGCCCGACGCTGTCAGGGCCGCAGTCGCCGCTCGATGCCCATGCGGTCGAGAATTCTGCTGGATATTTCTTCAATTGAGACTTCGGTGGTGTCGAGCGCGGGCACTCCGTGGCGCTCGAACAATGACTCCGCGGCTCTTACTTCGAATGCGACTTGTGCGGCCGACGCATAGCGGCTGTCGGGACGGCGCTCATTGCGAATTTGCTGCAATCGATCCGGCTTGATCGTCAAGCCGAACAATTTTCGCGTGTACGCGTCGAGCGCGCGCGGCAATTTCCGGGATTCCAGGTCATCCTCGGTCAACGGGTAATTCGCGGCGAAGATTCCATACTGCATGGCCAGATACAAACATGTCGGCGTTTTCCCGGAACGCGACACACCCACCAGTATAACGTCGGCGCGCTCGTAATCACGCACCACCGAACCGTCATCATTGGCCAGCGCGAAATTCGTGGCGTCGATGCGCATGGCGTAGGCGTGCGTATCGGCCATCCGATGGCTCCTACTCGCGGTATGGGTGGTCTCCGTCTTGAGTTCGCCGGCCAGAGGTGCTAGGAAAGGATCGAAAAAATCCAGGAAAAATCCGGTGCTGCCGCGAACCACATTGCGCACATCCTCTTGAACCAGCGTACTGAACACCACCGGGCGCATTCCCTCCTGTGCGGCGACCAAATCGATTTTTCGAACAGCTTCAATTGCCTTGTCAACGGTGGAGATAAATGGCACAGTCACTTGGCGAAATTCAATGCCGTCGAACTGCGACATGAGGCTGTGACCCATGGTCTCTGCAGTGATACCTGTTTGGTCGGAAACGAAGAAAACAGTTCGTCTGATCACGGTAACCTCTGAACGTAGGCACACCGCAAAGTGTTTCACTTAAAGCAGCGTCGGACAAGCAGCACCATGAACCCTTACATCATTCCGCTGGAAAAACTCAAGAACACGGACGTGGAACTCGTCGGCGGCAAGAATGCGTCGATCGGCGAGATGATTTCCGGTCTGGCCGCCCTCGGGGTTTCGGTGCCTGGCGGATTCGCCACCACCGCACACGCCTATCGGGACTTTCTGGCGCAGGGCGGCCTCGACGAGCGCATTCGCGCCGTCCTGGCAACTCTCGACGTCGATGATGTCGAGCGCTTGAGCGCAGTGGGCGCGGAAATTCGCGGTTGGATGCTTGCCACGCAATTCCCCGCCAGGCTGCAGGATGAAATCCTGAGCGCCTACCGCAAGATGCAAGGCAGCGCCGACAGCGCCGAGTTCGCCGTCGCCGTGCGCTCCTCGGCGACCGCGGAGGATCTGCCGGAGGCCTCGTTCGCCGGCCAACAAGAAACTTTTCTCAATGTGCGCGGCGAGCAGCAGGTGCTCACGGCGATGCACGAAGTGTACGCGTCGCTGTTCAATGACCGCGCCATCTCCTATCGCGTGCACAACAAATTCGATCACAGCGCGGTGGCGCTGTCGGTCGGCATCCAGCACATGGTGCGCAGCGACTTAGGCGCTGCCGGTGTGATGTTCACGCTCGACACGGAATCCGGGTTTCGCGACGTGGTGTTCATCACCGCTGCCTACGGTTTGGGCGAAACGGTGGTGCAGGGCGCCGTCAACCCCGATGAGTTCTACGTCTACAAGCCGGCGCTGCGCGCAGGAAAGCGCTCGATCCTGCGCAAGAATCTTGGCGGCAAGGCCGTAAAAATGGTCTATGGCGAAACGGGCGCGAAGCAACGGGTACGCACCGTCGAGGTCGCGAATGCCGAGCGCAATCGCTTCTCGCTGCAGGAGGCCGATATTGTAAATCTTGCCAAGCAGGCGCTCATCATCGAGAAGCATTACGGCGCGCCGATGGACATCGAATGGGGCAAGGACGGCGCTACCGGCAAGATCTACATTCTCCAGGCGCGCCCGGAGACCGTACAGAGCCGTGCCGGGCGCACCATCCAGCGGTTTACGCTCAAGGCTCGCTCCCGGGTACTGATCAGCGGCCGCAGCATCGGACAGCGCATCGGCGCGGGCCACGCCCGCATCATCAAGGACGTGAAGGAAATGTCGCGGGTACGGGCCGGCGACGTATTGGTTGCCGACATGACCGATCCGGACTGGGAGCCGGTGATGAAGCGCGCCTCCGCCATCGTGACCAACCGCGGCGGGCGCACCTGCCATGCGGCCATCATTGCCCGCGAGCTTGGCATACCGGCGGTGGTGGGCTGCGGCACGGCCACGACCGCAATCAAGGAAAACCAGGCAGTGACGGTTTCCTGCGCCGAAGGCGACACCGGCTACATATACGACGGCATGCTGGAATACGATCTGCGC
>DATMKO010000182.1:0-4657 GCA_035571175.1 Steroidobacteraceae bacterium
GGGGCGGCATGCACCACGCTGGCAGCCGAACTGCTCAAGATCGCGGCGATCGCACAGGACAATTTTGATTTAGTGTTCATGCTGCGGCATCCCCAATTATTGTATTGAACGGCCACTCAATCGATTCGACATCCCGAGCATCCCCATCTTGTCCCAAGACATTGCTGGAATCAAGATTGTGTCGAAAAAGATTTTTTATGAAAATTCATGTAGTTGAGAACATTATTGCGGTTGTTTCTAGCAGCGATACCGTGCGCATCCATTGAATGCTCGTTTAAGGGATCAGTCGGCCGCGGTGAAATCCAGGGCGATCTCCCGCAGCAAATCGCTCACGTAGGCACCAAACGAGCGCGCCACCTCGAGCTGAAACGTATCGGGAGCGGTACGCCACAGAACGATGTCGGCCTTGGCTAAGACGGTGCGCGTGCAGGCGCCAACCGGGAACTGCGCACTACTTAAATCAAGCGGGCAGGCGCCGCTCAGGATGTCCGCTGCATGCGGGCCGCTGAGCGCTAAGGCAATCTGCCGGTGGCTGATGTCCACCAGCGAGTGCGGCAGGCCGCCGAGCACCTGCTCGATCGCGGTTGCCGAGACCGCGGCCGCGGCCTCTGGATCTGTGCCGCTGGCACCATCCCAAAGCAGGTATTCATCGGGTCCCAGCCACAGGGTAGCGCGCTCGCCGGCATGCATCGCGCGACAGGCCTGTTCGGCAAACGGCACTCCCCATGCAGTACTCGCGGCGGCGCGCGCCTCGGCATTTCCCTGGAAAATGAAGCGCGTTTTGCTCGGCAAGACCCGCAGCCATTCCTCAAGCATTGATGCGGGCTCCTTGCGGATCGTAGAAAACCGGCGATGTCACTTCGACCGCAATATCCCCGTGCGGCATGGGCACATACAGTGTCTGCCCAAGCCGGGCGCGGCCGCCGGCCACCAATCCGAGCGCAACCGAATAGCCCAGCACACTGCTCCAATACGATGAAGTCACATGACCGATGAGTTCCATGGGCGGCTTTTGGCCTGGGCGTTCCGCCACCTGCGCGCCTTCCTCCAGCACGACGCGCGGATCCTTGGTACGCAGGCCCACCAGTTGTTTGCGGTTTGCCGCCAGCATTGACGGCCGCTGCAGCGAGCGCTTGCCGACGAAGTCCGCCTTGTTCTTACCGATCGCCCATGAGAGTCCCGCATCATCCGGTGTCACGGTGCCGTCGGTGTCCTGACCGACGATAATGTAGCCTTTTTCGGCCCGCAGCACGTGCATGGACTCGGTGCCGTACGCGGTGATGCCGTGCGCACTACCCGCTGCGTAAACCGCCTCCCAGATCTTGAGGCCGTGGTCCGCCGGCACGTTGATCTCAAATCCCAGCTCACCGCTGAAGCTGACGCGAAACAGCAGCATGGGCACGCCGCATATTCGGCCGCGCGCGACGCTCATGTGCGGAAATGCGGCCGCGGAAATGTCGATTCCGTCCATCAAGGATTCGATGACCCGGCGTGAATTGGGACCCTGCACGGCGATCACCGCCCATTGCTCGGTGGTCGACGTGAGCCAGACTTTGAGATCAGGCCATTCGGTCTGGCGGTAATCTTCCATGAGCGCGAGCACGCGCGGCGCGCCGCCGGTCGTGGTGGTCACGTGAAAGCGATCCGCCGCGATGCGCGCGACCACGCCATCGTCATAGATGAAGCCATCGTCGCGCAGCAGGATGCCGTAGCGCGAGCGGCCGACGCTCAAGTTGGACCAGTTGTTGATGTACAGCCGGTTCATGAATTCGGCCGCGTCCGCGCCGACCACTTCGATCTTACCCAGGGTCGTTGCATCAAAGATGCCGCAGCTGCCGCGCACGGCCACGCATTCGCGTGCGACCGCAGCCAACAGGTCCTCGCCGTCGCGCGGAAAATACCGTGCGCGCTTCCACGTACCCACATTCTCGAACACCGCGCCCTTGGCATTGGCCCACGCATGCATGGGCGTGGTTCGCACCGGATCGAACAAATCGCCGCGCGATGCGCCGGCAAAGCTGCCGAAGCTGATCGGCGTATAGGGCATGCGAAACGTGGTCAATCCCACTTGGGGAACGGTCACGCCGAGATGCTTGGCGACGATTGCCATGGCGTTCAAGTTCGAGGTCTTACCCTGATCCGTGGCCATGCCCGTGGTGGTGTAGCGCTTGACGTGTTCAATGGACTGAAAACCCTCGCGGGTCGCGAGCGCCAGATCCCGGGTGGTGACATCGTGCTGCCAATCGACAAACGATTTTTCGCTGCCGGCGGCAGCATGCGGCAAAGGTCCGAGGTAGCTTGCTGCGGCGCTTAGGATAATCGGGCTGGCGCTGTTTGCGGCGCGCGCGGCGGGCGCCAGCGAGCTGGCCGCCGCAGCACCGGCGGCCGCGCCATCCGCCAACACCGCCTGCAGCTCATAGATGCCGCGGCATGCGCCCGCCGATTGCGTACGCTCCGCGCACTGCCCCGGGATAAATGCCGACAAATTCTCGCGCCACTCGAGCTTGCCGCGGGACTGCGAAAATAAATGTACGCTGGGCGTATCGCCGCCGGACATCAAAACCGCATCACAGGAAATGCGTTGTGTGGTTTGCACACGGCCGTCCTGCATCGACCCTAAGGTGATGCCGGCGACGCGTAAATCGCCATCCGTCCCGATTACGGTCGAGCCCGGCAGTACGCTTACACCTGCGCGGCGCGCCGCCTCTGGCAGAGGGCCATTCACCGCGGCGCGCAAATCAGCGATGGCGGCGATCACGACGCCGGCCGCGCGCAACTCCAACGCCGTCTGATAGGAGGGGTCGCCGCAGGTGACGATGACGGCGCGCGAACCGACGCGCACGCCATAACGGTTGAGATAAGTCTGCGCAGCACTGCTCAGCATGATGCCCGGCCGATCATTGCCCGGGAATATCAATGGCCGCTCGATGGCGCCGGTGGCGAGCACCACCGAGCGTGCGCGCACCTGCCAGAGGCGCTCGCGCGCGCACCGTGGCGGCGGATTCGTCAGATGATCGGTGAGGCGTTGATTGAGGCCGATGAGATTGTGCGGAAAATAGCCAAAGGCCGTGGTGCGCGCGAGCAAGCTTACCCGCGGATTTCGGGCGAGAGTTGCGACGGCCTGCTGTACCCATGCGGCCGGCGGCTGACCGTCGACCATCGCGGTGTCGGTGAGCAAGCTGCCGCCGAATTCGCTCGACTGTTCGCACAGGATGACGCGGGCGCCGAGTTCGGCCGCCTTGAAAGCCGCCGCGAGCCCCGCGGGACCGGAACCGACGATTAGTACCTCGCAGTGTGCATAGCGGTGCGCGTAGCGATCAGGATCCGGCTGCGTCGGGGCGCGCCCTAAGCCCGCGGCGCGGCGAATCAGCGGCTCGTAGATCGCCTTCCAGGCCTTCTTCGGCCACATGAAGGTCTTGTAGTAAAAGCCCGCGGGAAAGAATGCCGACAGCGCATCGTTGATGCGCCCGAAGTCGAGCTTGAGACTCGGCCAACGATTCTGGCTTTCCGCAATCAATCCTTCGTACAGCTCGACCTGCGTGGCGCGCAGGTTGGGCGTCGAGCGCGCAGCATCCCTGATCACCGTCACCAGCGCGTTGGGCTCCTCGGCTCCGGCGGATAGGATGCCGCGGGGGCGGTGATACTTGAACGATCGCCCCACCAAGTGCACGCCGTTGGCGAGCAGCGCCGAGGCCAGAGTATCGCCGGCGAATCCTCGGTAACTTTCGCCGTCGAATTTGAAATTCAGCGGCTGCGCGCGGTCTATACGCCCACCGCTTGCGTTGCGAAATTCGTTCATGTCGCCGGCCGCGGCGTGCCGGTCTTGTAGACGGCGAGAAAATGATCGGTGGTGGTATCGCGCAGCGCGTTGAAGAATTGTCCGCAGCCGCGCGCATGCCGCCAGCGCTCGGCATGAATACCCTTGGTATTGGTGCGCATGTACAAGAATTCCGCCCACGCCTGATCGTCGAGATCGGCGGGCTGCGCCGGCCTGACCAAGTGAGCCTGCCCGCCATGAGTGAACTCTATTTCAGGGCGATCGCCGCAGAAGGGGCAGGGGATGAGCAGCACGGCGTCTTCAATGAGCCACGGCAGCCGCCGCGGCCTCGTCAATCAAGTTGCCATCGCGAAAACGCTCGATGGTGAACGGCGCATTGATCGGATGCGGCTCATCGCGGGCAATGGTCCACGCGAACAGATGCGCCGAACCGGGGGTGGCTTTGAAGCCGCCGGTCCCCCAACCGCAATTCACGTACAGACCCGGCACCGGGGTTTTGGCGATGATCGGCGAGCGGTCGGGAGTCACGTCGACGATACCGCCCCAATTGCGCAGCATGCGCAGGCGGCGGAAGGTGGGAAACAATTCGCAAACCGCATCCAGGGTGTGCATGTTGATGTGCAATGCGCCGCGTTGGGTGTACGAGGTGTAGGCATCCGTGCCCGCGCCGATCACCAGTTCTCCTTTGTCCGACTGGCTGATGTACGCGTGAATCGTGTTGGACATCACCACGCACGGAAACACGGGCTTGATGGGTTCGGAAACCAACGCCTGCAGGGGAAAGCTTTCCAGCGGCAGCTTCACCCCGGCCATCCTCAAGACCACGCTGCTGTGGCCGGCTGCCGATACTCCGACTTTGCGCGATTCAATCACACCACG
>DATMKO010000183.1:0-3067 GCA_035571175.1 Steroidobacteraceae bacterium
TCCTCAACAGCCTTGATCTGCGTCTCGAACAGGCGCCGCAGCATCACGACACCGCGATCGCTGGTAGCCAAATGTTCTTCGCTGTGCAGCGTAATGGGTCCCTGGCTACCTTGGGCCTCCAAATCGTTCGGACGGCGCTGACGCTCCTCGATTGTCATCGATTCGATCTTCGCGTGACGCTCTGCGAAGAATTCGACGAACTTGCGATCTCGCGCGCGCACGACGGTGAAAATACGTAGATTGGTATCGTCCACCGGCAGTACGAACCCGACGTGGTCGACCCGGCCCTCCTGGCCGAATGGATTCGGAACCACCCGCAACGTGGGTAGTACGGTTTCGACAACGGTGTTCAAGACACGCCCGTCAGGAAGTACTTGCCGGCGGCGCGCCGTCAAGCCGCGTTGATTGATTTCGAGCAGCGGCGCCTTCGTATTGGCGGGCAGATCGCGGCGCATCGCAACCAAATCAATTTCGCCAAATCGCGCACCGAACTGCGCGCCGCTGTGAAGATAGTGCAACCAGTAGAAATGCGCGACATCATGAATATTTTCATAATGCTGCAGCCAGTTGAATGGCACCACGCCGAGTTTTCCCGCACCGACATTTTGATCGTCGGCGAATACCTGCTCGCCCTCTTCCAGCTCCTCGAACACGTTGTATCGCGGCAGTAGCGGCTTTTTCTCGATCGGCCCGAGAAATGCCCAGATCAGGCCGTAGCGCTCCTCCAAGGGATACCAAGGTTGGCGAATCCTGCTGCGGCGAGTTTCTCCAGGCGGCTCTGCCGGTTGCTCCAAGCAATGCCCCTCGCGATCGAACAGCCAGCCGTGGTAGCAGCAGCGAATTCCTTCCTCTTCAACCGCGCCGTAGAAAAGGGAGGCTCCGCGGTGACAGCAGCGCGGATGAACGAGACCTGGCCGGCGCTTTTTATCGCGGAACAGAATCAGATCCTCGCCGAGCATGCGCACCTGGCGCGGCACATCGTTCGCGTAGGATGCCAAGCCGACCGGATGCCAGTAGCGACGCATCAGTTCGCCCATCGGCGTACCTCGTGCGACCTCTGTGAGACGCGCATTGTGCGTTGACTGCGGCCGGTAGTATCCCGTCGTGCGATCGCCCTCAACGGCAGACATATCAATCTCCTTAAAATGAGACCTCAGTCATTCTCCCCTTTCCGTCCGCATGACCCAAACCGGCGAGTAAACACTATGGTCGCGACGACGGCACCCGCGCGGGAGCGGCCGGCTTGCGTGGCAATAGAGAGCCGCCACGGCATGCCGCGGCTTCCGGGTCCACAAGGCCCGCGCCATGGTCGAGGGTATTCGCCCAAGGCTGTGGCGGTCAATTAGACTTCTGCATCCCGGCTCCGCTCTAAAGCGGCTGTCACGCCCGCTGCCGGCCGCGACGTAGGCAACGGCATAAAACAGGCGCACAATCTTTCAGGAGCAGGGAGATCCCTTACGTTATGACGCCGGCCACGGCAGAAGAACACCGCACGCCCAGTGTGCAAGAAGGCATAAGGGGCCTTGGGAATGCGCAGCGGGTCGCGTTGATTTCGGCATTCGCGTTGGTCTATCCGCTGTTGGTGCTGGCGGGCTTGAGCCTGCGCGGGGAGGCCGAGAATCTGACCATCATCTGGCCCGCCGCGGGCTTGCTGTTCATGACCCTGTTTCTTACGCCGCGCCGCATGTGGATCTGGATTGTGGCGATACAAGTGATCGTGGAAACCACCGTCAGCGCGTTTCATTCCGATCACTTCACCATTCTCGAATATGCGCCGTATGCACTGGCCAACTCCATCGACGGCATGGTTGGCGCGGCCATTGCATCGCGGTTCATGGTCGAGCCGCAGATTCCCAGGGTGCCGAACATGCTGCGCTTCATCGCCGCGGTGGCGATCGGCGCGGGGGCGGGCGCGGTCCTGGGCGCCTTCGCCACCAGCCACACGCTGGGCGGTGCTCACTACTTGCGTGATTGGCAGCTATGGTGGGCGGGGAACTGGCTCGGATCGCTGTGTATCGCGCCGGTGATGATGAGCTGGGCGGTGCGGTTGCGTGTGCGCGAATTGTCGGCGCCGCCCGCGCCGCTGATTGAACTCCTGTTGGTCGGCGCTGCATTGCTAGGCATGACGGTCTGGGTGTTTTCAGCGCCGCCCAGCCGCATCACCACGATCCTCGACATGCCCTTCTCGATACTGGCCCTGATCGTCGTTGCGGCATTCCGGTTTCCGCCGCGCTGGTCTACGTTGCTCGCCGCCTTGGTTGCTATGTTGGCTTCATACTACGCCAGCCGAAACCTGGGCCCGTTCGCCGGCGACCCCAGCCCTTTTGTGCGCGTCGGCGCGGCGCAGCTGAACATCGCGGCCATCGTCGTGATCAATTTCATGTTGACAATCGTGCTTTACGATATGCGCAACGCATTCGCGCAACTGCGCACCAGCGAGGAACGCTATCGGCATTTCATTGAACAGAGTTCCGAGGCCGTGTGGCGCATCGAGCTGGCCGTGCCCATGGATCCGCAGCTCCCCGTCGCCGATCAGCTCGCGTGGCTGCAAACGCACGCGTACATTGCGGAAAGCAACCTGAGCTATCTTCGTCTGAATCAACAGCTCGGCTTGCCCGAGGGAGATGCGCGCCAGTGGCGCGCCGACCTGCCGTGGTCCGCAACTTTCATCGAACATCTGGGCGCCGCGTCGCATCGCGGCTACTCGATGGACGGCCTGCAATTCAGCGTCTCCTCCGCCTCCCGTCAAATTACCTACATCACCGGATTTCGCGGCGTCATCGAGGCCGGAAAATTGGTGCGAGTCTGGGGCGTGGCGCGCGACGTCACGGAGCTCGCTGAACTCAGCGACCGTCTGCGCCAGCAACAGGATCGACTGCGCCAATACGCGCGCGAGTTGGTTGGTGCCGAAGAGCGCGCCCGGCGCGCCACCGCGGTCGACCTGCACGATGGCATCGGTCAGCAGCTGGTGGGACTGGCGATGACCCTCGATGCAGTGGCCGCGCGCGCGACTCCCGAGGTTCGTCTGCTGCTCGGCAAGGCCACGCATACCGTGCGCGAGGTGCAG
>DATMKO010000184.1:0-3230 GCA_035571175.1 Steroidobacteraceae bacterium
ACCCTGGTTGTGTCGACGAACAGGATGACGACGCCGATGCCGCTCATGTCGTCGCCGGCAGTTCGCGGGGCGATCTGCGGCCAAACCGGCAGAAGGTTGAGCCGCAGCAACGCCGCGTCGGTATTCAAGACGCGGGCACCGCCAGCGGTCGTCATGTACCAGCCCTGGATCGCGCGATCGCTTTTGTACCCCAGCAGCTGTTTCATCCCCGAATATCTCAGATTGAAGTAACGGGATGCCCAGTTCACCACGTCCTTCATGCCGTTCTCGGGGTTGGCGGTAAAAATTATCCGCACGTTATCTTTGCAGTCCGGGTCTGCCTGCAACGGCGCGCCAACGTATGCCGCGAGCGCGCGCAGCCGCGCCGTAACGAAGGCGTTGAACCCCGGATCGAGCCCGGTGGTCAGCGGGCAAATGCTTTGCCTGCCCCCGCGCCAACGCGCAAGGTTGCCCCTCGCACCGGTATTAAAGTAGTGCACCGTGGCGTGGTGCACGATGAATTGATACAGGCTGTCTCCCGCCAACTCAGCGTCGGTGGGCGGTCTTGGGGCCGTCACGGTTGCATCGGGAATCTCCGGCGCTGCGCTCGCACCACCCACAGGCGGCCCGGATGCCGTGCGAATTGCCACTGTTCCGGCACCGACGCGCGAGAACTCGAGGCCCGTGCCCTGCAGCAACTGGCTCAATGCCGCGCGAATCGCGAATGTGCCGTTCACGCCGTTCGCGTTCAGATGCGAAATCTCCGCGTCGGCGGCGGCAACCTGCAGCCCGCTCTGGCCGGAGAATTCAATCAGCGCGCTGGCGAGCGGCGATGCCGGAATATGAAAGGGAACATTCCGGTCGAGAACATCGTCGGCGCGCGCCGTCGTGAGCCACGCCATGGTTACCGCAATGGCGGCGATCGCCACCCGCTGAACCTGCGGTTTATTTCGTGATGCCATCGGCGCCTCGCGATCGAATGAGTATTCCATTGGCGCCTTGGTCGACCACTTCAACGGCATAGATTCGCTCCAAAGCCCCGAGCCAATCGCGAACACTGGCCGCAGACACCGTACCGGTGAAGCGTGTCTGCTGGAACGCGGGCGCCACTACTATTCGTGTCGCACTGTATCGATTGACCGCAGCGGCGACGTCCTCCAGAGGCTCGCCCAGAAACTGCAGTTTCCCTTCGCGCCATGATCCGGCTGTCCCGGGGTCAACGCTGGCCACACTTAAGCGCTGCGCGGATTTGGAAAAAGTCACTCGCTGGCCGACGCCGGCGCGAACAGTCTCGATAATAGTGCCACGACGAATTCCCCCCTCATCCAAGCCCGGCGCCACATTGACCCGCCCTTCGCCGACCGTCACCACGGTGCCGATCGGGCCAATCCGCACATCAAACCTGGTGCCTACTGCCGTTACAGTCAGACTACCGGCATGCACGATGAACGGCCGCAGAGCACCATGTGTGACCGTGAAGAACGCCTGCCCACCTTCCAATCGCACATCGCGCCGCGTCAGTGTGAAGCGAGTGCTGACGCGAGAATTCGGCGCCAAATCCAGCTGTGATCCATCGGCCAAAGTGATGCGGCGTTGCTCGCCGATCGCCGTATCAAGCACCTGGATCTGGGAATAACCAATGACGAGCCATGCCGCCAGACCCGCAAGCAGCACAACGCTTGCGGCCAGCGCGATGAGCCGGTTGCGATCATGGGGACGCGCCACGGGCTGGGGCAAACGCCGCCTCCCGTCCCGCGCTTGAGGAAGCGCATTCCAAATGCGCTGCATTTGCTCGAATACCGGCAGATTCTTAGGGTCCGTTCTGCACCATTGCAGCCACTCATCGACTACCGCTTGCGCGTCCGACTCGTTCAGACGCTGAATCCATTCGCTGGCGTCCCGCAGTCGCGCGATGTCGGATGCTGTCGGATCTCTGTTACTCACAGCGACACCCTCTGTCGTACTTGACCGGCCGCCATACCATCCAAACGCAAGTGGCAGTAGACCATTGCGTAGGTCACGTAACGTCGAACCATGCGCTCAGAAATCCCTACGCGCACCGCCACCTCGTGTTGCGGGAGCTCCTCCAAGCGATGCAAGTCAATCACCTGCTGACACTTGATCGGCAATTCCTGCAGATAGCAGAGAAGCCGTTCGGCCTGCTCGCGCGCCAGTAGTTGTCTGGCGGGGTCATCCAGTTCGCCGCGAGTAGTGTTCAAGTCCTCGAATAACTCGGGCTGTTCTTGCGCTCGGTGCTGGATCGTGCGATGCCGCAGGCGGTCGATGGCGAGGTTGGTGGCTGTCTTGAAAAGATACGCACGCAACAAGCTTGGCCTGTCTGGCTCTTGCAACTGCAATAGACGGACATAGGCTTCCTGAGCCACTTCCTTGGCCTCCTGTTCGCAACGCAGGCGGGACGTGAGATAAGCCACCAGCACACGGTTGTGCTCGCGAAACAATTGCGATACCGCTGCGGCGGTCGATTCCAGATGCGTTGCAGCCACATTGCCAGGCGCTTTCTGCTGATGGTCCGCATCTGCCATTCGCCCGTGACCTCCGTGGGAATCACACCCCTGTACAAGATACGTGCGAATGTCGAAAACCGGAACCGCGCGGGCGAATCTGCCGCCGCTCGAACCGCTAATCAGAAGTCTGTGAATATGTATATCGGGCAAATCAGCAATGCCCGCGATCCGCAAAAACTGCGTAGAAGCCCTGATCTTGAGGTGATCCAAGATATTTGATGACGGATGATGTGCTAAATTCATTGCGACGATTGCAACGGTCGAGCTTGGGTTGGTCTTAACCCGGGGCTAGTAGCCGGGAGCGATGGTCCGATCGCAGGACGCGGTTAAGTCGCGCTGGTTCTGGACATCTTCGGCAACAACAGAGAGACCGCAGTCGTGTTACGCGAAACATCCCCACAGGCGGCGAAAAATCGCCTTCTCGAACTTTTGCCCCGGCAGGATCGCACGCGCCTGCTCGCGGCCTGCCAGCTGATTGAACTGAAATCCGGCGAGGTGCTGCGCGAGCCCGGGCAACGCATTCGCCACGTGTACTTCCCGGCCGGCAGCGCCGTCTCGCTGCTCGCCCCGAACGCTGCCGGCAACACTCTCGAAGTCGCGGTCATCGGCGATGAGGGCGTGCTGGGGATCTCGGTTGCATTCGGCATCAATATTGGATCACAGCGCGCGCTGGTCAATCGCGCAGGTCCGGCCTGGCGAATTCCCGCGCCAGTATTCTGCCGCGAG
>DATMKO010000185.1:0-3657 GCA_035571175.1 Steroidobacteraceae bacterium
ATTCGTCACCCCGAAAGCTGCGTGGCCGATGAGGTCATGTTTTCCGTGAATCTCACCGTCACGGCACTGCACGACGAACATTTCATCAAGTTTGTCGAACTGTGTCTGACCAAGTCATCCTTGCCCAAGGCGACGATCGCCTTTGAAGTCGATGCTTCGACGGCGCTCTCTCTCGCCGATAAAATCAACGAGGTTGCCGTTTCATTGCATCGCCTGGGTTGTCCTCTCATTCTGGATGACTTCGCTTTGCGCACCGAGTGTTTCGCGCTGCTGCGCTTGCCGGGAGTGCGCTATGTGAAGCTGGCGCCGGATATGACGGCAAAAATGCGCATCGACAAGATATCGCAGGCGGCCATCACGGGCGTGGTGCAAATGGCCCGTGTGCTTGGTATGCACACGGTCGCCAAACGCACCGAAACCGCCGCCGAGCAGGAATGGCTGACGGCGCTCGGTGTGGACTTCGTACAGTCGAATTTCATTTCGCCGCCGGTCGCCATCGACAGCTTGCTCAAGCCCGAACCCTAGAAAATTTAGTTGCGGCGCGAAACCTGTGGCGCTGCGCTCCAACCGCCACCCAGCGCCTTCACCAAGAACACCGCAGTGACAAATTGCTGTCCCTGAATCTGCACCGCCTGGCGCTGATTGGTCAGCAGCGTCTGCTCGGCGGTGATGACGTCGAGATAGGTATCCACGCCGCCTTTGTAGCGATCACTGGCAATGTCAAACGCCCGCTGCGCGCTGCGGACACTGGCGTCGGCCGAGACCGCGGCGCGGTCGAGCGAACTCAGGCCGGTGATGCCGTTCTCCACCTCCTCCATGGCGGTCAACACGGTTTGCCGGTAGGTCGCAACCGCGGCGGTGTAATCGGCATCCGCAAAATGCACATTGGCGCGTGTCTTTCCGGCATCAAACAGCAATTGCGTAGCGGACAAGCCGATGGCCCAAAAGCGGCTGGGCGCCTCGAGCAGCGTGGACAACGTGTTGCTTTCCCATCCCGCATTCGGCACGCCGAGGCCGGGTGCAAGATTGATCGACGGATAGTAGGCGGCGCGCGCCACGCCAATGCGCGCATTGGCCGCGGCCATGGCCCGTTCCGCGGCGGCCACATCGGGGCGGCGCTGCAAAAGATCCGAGGGCAATCCCACGGGAAACGCCGGCAGCGGCGGCGTGTAGGAAGCGGGCGCGAGGCTGAAGCTGGGTGCGGGGATGCCAACCAGCGTCGCAATCGCGTGTTCGAATTGCGAGCGCTGAACCCTGAGCAGTTCCAACTGCGTTTCGCTGGCTTCGAGCAGCGCTTCTTGCTGCGCAAGATCCAGTCCCGTGGCGAATCCCAGATCATGCCGCGATGTGACAAAGCTCAGCGCACCGCGCTCCAGATCCAGACTGCGGCGCAGCACCTCGATCTCGGCGTCGGTCTCGCGCAAGGAAAAGTAGTCGGTTACCAGGGTGGCCATCAGCACCAGGCGCGTGTTTTCAAAATCCGCTTCGGCCTGTTCGGCAGAGGCGCGCGCGCCCTCGACGTCGCGCCGCACTCGGCCAAATAAATCCACTTCGTAGGTGACGGCGGGTCCGATTCGAAAATCGTTTTGCACGATCGACTGGTTTGGGACTGAATACTCCGACAGGGGTCGATTGGCGGATTCCTTGGCACGCAGTGCGGAAGAGGAAAGCTGAACGGCGGGAAACAGGGCCGAGCGCGCAATCGTGAGTTGGTCGCGGGCCTGTTCGAGACGCGCGGCCGCAACGCGCAAATTCTGGTTGCTGACGAGAGCCTTTTCCACCAGCGGGTTCAGGTCAGGATCCTGAAACAATTCCCACCAATTGCCTTTGAGCTTGGCATCGCTCGGCACCGCCTCGTGCCACGGTTCTGCAGGCTGCCACGCCGGCGGCACCTCTGCCGCGGGCCGGTGATAGTCGGGTCCGGCCGCGCAGGCAGAGAGCAGCGCCGTCATTCCCCACCCGGCCATCGCGCACATTCCGGTCCGCATCGCTATCGACCTTCATTCTGCGCGGACAAGGTAACGATGTCGCCGTCGACCAGCGAGTCGGCGGGATTCAGAATAATTCGATCGTCGGCATGCAGACCGCTCGTGACCGCCACCGTGCTGCCGAAATCGGTGCCGAGCGTCACTGCGATCATGCGCACGCGCCCTCCCGCATCTACGGCTGCCACGCGCGGACCATCAGGCCGAAACAGCAGTACGTTGGTCGGAACCAGCAGCGCGACGCCGTCTTGTTTGATCGGCAGCGTCGCCTGCACGTAGGCGCCGGAGATCAAAGCGTCCTTGGGATTGGGCACCCGGATTTCCACCTGCATGGTGCGGGTGGCGGTGTCGATCGCCCGCGCGGTGCGCGCGATGGTGCCTTGATATTCCTCGCCCTGCCGCTCCGGCAGACTCACCTTGACCACATCGCCAACCTTGATCTGCTGCGCATAAACCTGCGGCACCCACACATAAAGGCGCAGCGGGTCGACCTGCGCGACGGTAAACAGCGCCTTCCCGGCGCCGCCATTTCCCGCATCGACCAAGTCGCCGACATCAATCCGGCGGCTGGTCACCACTCCATCGAAAGGCGAAACCACCCGATTGAAACCCTGCAAGTCGCGCAGCCGTGCCTCGTTGGCTTGCGTCGCGGCTAGATTGGCCTGCGCCTGCAGATAGGCGCTCTGGCGATCATCCAGTTCCTGCTGGGTGACGGCGTCCTTGTCGCGCAGACTTTTCCAGCGTTCCGCCGTGATTTTCGCCAGGGCTTCGCCGCTGGCGGCTTGCTCGCGCGCGGCGATCGCTTGGGATAACTCCTTATTGATTTCCGGGGCCGTGATCTCCGCGAGCAGATCGCCCTTTTTTACCGAACTGCCGATGTCCTTGGTCCAGCGCAGGATGTAGCCATTGCTGCGCGCGTAAACCGTCGCTTCGTTGATGCCGAGCAGCGTTCCCGGCAGCGTGAGAGGCACGCCGCCGCCGGCTTGCTGCGGCAGGATGGTGGTTACGTAGCGTTTTGCATGTTCCTGCGTGGCCGCAGCGAGCGCCGTGGCCTGAAAGCTGCGTATCACCACCACCACGACGCCGCCTACCAGCAGGACCGCGAGGATGCCGCCGACGATGAATTTGGCCCGCTGTGTCGCCGGCTCTGGCTGTAGCTGTGGCTCCGGCTTCAACATATCAAGTATTCCCTTCTACGGCCGGCGACCCGCCGGCGGAACCAGCTGCCTTGCGCAGCTCGAGGCGCCGATGGAGGCCGGCAAAGATCACCGGCACGAAGAATAACGTGGAAACCGTCGCAAACAGCAAGCCGCCGATCACCGCGCGTCCCAATGGGGCGTTTTGTTCGGCACCCTCCCCCAGCACCAATGCCATCGGAATCATGCCGATGATCATCGCCAGCGCCGTCATGATGACCGGGCGAAAGCGGGTTGCACCAGCTTCAAGCGCAGCGGTCATGGCGTCGCCGTGATGTTCCAGCCGCTCTTTGGCAAAAGCGACGACCAGGATGCTGTTAGAAGTTGCTACCCCCATGCACATAATGGCTCCCATCAATGCGGGAACGCTGAGAGTCGTATGCGTAATGAACAGGAACAGGATGATTCCGGCAAGGGCGGCGGGTAGAGCCGTGATGATGACGAATGGGTCAAGCCAGGACTGGAAGTTAACGACA
>DATMKO010000186.1:0-3191 GCA_035571175.1 Steroidobacteraceae bacterium
GTGCCGGTCTAGCAACTGCTTGACCGCGCCCTGCACGTCCACTTGATACACCAGGTATACGCCGCCGCGAAGATCCAGACCCAGTTTCACGGGCGAAAGCCCCAAGCGATGCATCCATGGCGGTACACGCGAGGCCTGCGACAGCGCGATGGTGAATTGAGCGGGGCGGGCCTCGGCGATCATGTCGCGAGCTTTCAACTGATCCGTCTTGCTGGAGAAACGTAAGGTGAGGCGCCCCTGCTCCAGGAATACGCCGGATGGGGTAACGCCCTTATCCTTGAGAATCTGCTCAACCGCGATGCGGTCGCCGTCCGTGACGGCCGCCCGATCGGCCGCAAGCTGCAATGCATTCTCGTCGCCGAACAGATTGGGCAGCGCGAGAAAAATCCCAAGAAGCAATACGATCGCGACCAACGCGATCTTCCAGCGCGGATAGGCGATCATGCGCTCTTGACCGTGCCCTTCGGCAGAACCTGCGCGACCTGGAATTTCTGAAGTTTGACGACCACCCCGGCGGCGATCTCCACGCTGAGGAACTGCTCGCCCACCTCGGTCACCTTGCCGAGCATTCCGCCGGTCGTCGCGATCTCGTCGCCGACGGCGATCTTCGAGAGCATTTCACGCTGCTCCTTGGCGCGCTTGCTCTGCGGCCTGATGAGCAGGAAGTAAAACACCACCAGCAGCAGCGCCGGCAGCATCAGCGTATTCAATAGGCTGGGACCCGCGGCGGGGGCGCCGCCCGCGGCCTGTGCATTTGCCGAATTAATGAGGAAATCCATAGTGTTACACTCTTTATTGGCTGGCTGCGCCGTTCACAAAGCCGCGTAGTATACAGCAGGCCCGGAAGCTTAGCCGCCGCTTAAGCTGCCTTGAGTGCGTAGAACTCGGCCGCGTAAGTCTCGAGTCGGCCCGCGACGATCGCCGCCCGAATCTCCTGCATCAGGCGCTGATAGAAGTAGAGGTTGTGGATGGTATTCAAATGCGCGCCGAGAATCTCGCCGCATTTGTCCAGATGCCGCAAATAGCTGCGGCTGTAGTTCCGGCACGTGTAGCAGGCGCATCCCTCTTCGATCGGACCGGTAGCACTTTGATGCGCGGCGTTGCGAATATTGAGCACGCCGGAGCGGGTGAAGAGATGCGCGTTGCGCGCATGCCGGGTCGGCATCACGCAATCGAACATGTCGATGCCGCGCCGCACCGCTTCGAGGATGTCCTCGGGCCTGCCTACGCCCATGAGATAGCGCGGTTTGTGAGTCGGCATTTGCGGCGCCAGCCCCTCGAGCACCTTGTTGCGCTCCGCCTCAGGCTCCCCCACCGCCAAGCCGCCGATGCCAAGCCCCGCAAATCCGATCTGCTCGAGTGCGGCCAGAGAACTCAAGCGCAGATTCAAATGGATCCCGCCCTGGACGATGCCGAACAGCGTTCCCGGCGGGTCGCTGGCGTAGTATTCGCGGAAGCCGCGCAGCGCCCAGCGCATCGATAATTCCATGGAGGTGCGCGCTTCCTCTTCGGTGGCAGGATACGGCGTGCATTCGTCGAAACTCATGGCCACATCGGCGCCGAGCGCGCGCTGAATGCGCATGGATTCCTCCGGCGACAGGAATACCTGCGCGCCGTCCACCGGCGAGCGAAAGTGCGCCCCTTCCTCGGTGATCTTGCGCATCTCCGCCAGACTCCAGACTTGGAACCCGCCCGAGTCGGTGAGGATCGGCCGCCGCCAATGCATGAATCGATGCAGCCCTTGATGAGCTTCGATGACTTCAAGCCCCGGCCGCAGATAAAGATGAAACGTATTGCCGAGCACGATTTCGACGCCAATGGCTTCGAGATCCTCCGGGGTCATCGCCTTGACCGTGCCATACGTGCCCACCGGCATGAACGCCGGCGTCTCGACCGTGCCGCGCGGGAATTCGAGACGGCCGCGCCGCGCTGCGCCGTCCTGCGCCAGCAAGTTGAAACGCATCACCTGCGTTCCCTGCTCGATGCGGCGGGGGTTAGAAACATGGCATCACCGTAGCTGAAAAATCGGTAGCGTGCGTGCACGGCGTGCGCATAGGCGGATAGCAGCGCTTCCCGGCCGACGAAGGCGGCGCATAACATCAGCAACGTCGATTCTGGCAGGTGAAAATTGGTGAGCAAGGCATCCACGGCGCGAAATTCATGGCCGGGCTTGATGAATATGCGCGTGCTGCCGCGGAAAGGCGCCAGCGGTTGCGCTGCCGCCGCGGCAGTTTCCAGGCTCCTCACCACGGTCGTGCCTACCGCAATCACGCGCCCGCCGGCGGCGCGCGTTTCGTTGATCGCGGCGCACGCGGCAGCGGGCACCTCCAGGTACTCCTCATGCATCTGATGGCTGTCGATGTCGGCCGTGCGCACCGGCGCAAAGGTGCCGGCACCGACGTGCAGGGTGATGAAGGCAAGCCGCACGTGTCTCGATTCGAGCGCGGCAAAAATTGCGGCGTCGAAGTGCAGGCCGGCGGTGGGCGCCGCGATCGCGCCCGCGATGCGCGCATACACCGTCTGATAGCGTTCGCGGTCCGCCGGCTCCGCTGCGCGGCCGATGTAAGGAGGCAGCGGGATCTCGCCGTGGTTTGCAAAAAACTCGAGTACATCGCAAGAAAACTCCAAGCGAAAAAGTTCCTCCTCTCTGCCCAACATGCGCGCACTTTGGCCGCCTGCGAGGCGCACCAGCGCGCCGTCGCGCAGGCCCTTGCTGGCGCGGACATGGGCGAGCGCGGTATTCACCGTCAGCGCGCGCTCGAGAAGAATCTCGACGCGTCCGCCGCTTGGCTTGGCACCGAAGACTCGCGCCGGAATTACGCGAGTGTCGTTGAATACCAAGAGATCCTCAGGGTCAAGCAGCGATGGAAAATCGCGAAACTGCAGGTCGCGGCAGGATCCCGACGCGCCGTCGAGAGCCAACAGTCGAGACGCGGACCGCTCAGCCGCGGGCCGCTGCGCAATGAGTTCCTGGGGCAAATCGAAGTGAAAGTCCGTGCGCTGCATTACCACGGGCATTCTACCAAGCGCGCCAATCGCATATACTGTTTGGTCTGGCATGCCCGGATGGCGGAACTGGTAGACGCGCCGGACTCAAAATCCGGTGGTGGTGACACCGTGTGGGTTCGATTCCCTCTCCGGGCACCAGAATTTTTTTCGGGACTACTTTTGAATTTTTGCAGCAACTGCGG
>DATMKO010000187.1:0-5889 GCA_035571175.1 Steroidobacteraceae bacterium
CCAATGCAGTTGCATCCCGATATTGAGACCGCCCGGGAGGGCCGGCGATCCGGTTGCGAGAAACGGATCGCGCTGCTGGTTGTAGGCAATGCGATCGGCGCTCACCCCCGGCCATTCATAATCGAGTGGCGCGGTTTGCAATTGGCCCTTGGCGATGAGTGCCACACCAGCGCCGTGAGCAATGGGCACGATCGCCGTTATGGACCCGAGCCGAGCGAATTCCGACAAGACGCCCCGCAGCCAGCGCTCGATTCCAGTGGTATCGAGGTTGAGACTGTTGCCGGTGTTGATGCGCGGATTGGGGCGCACCCGCCTTGCGACGCAATCGCCTGCCTCATTCCAAAGTGTGGCTTTGGAATGGGTTTTTCCCACATCGAGTACGATTGTCCAACCGCCCGCCATAGAGACTCGATGATTGATTCTGATTACTTTGTACCGATTTTGATTGTTTCTTGCAACCAATATTTGTATGCTTTGCGGTCCATAGTTTAGCGATCGGCGAGAATCTCGAAGGACACCCGGTACCGTGACTTCTGCCCTACTGTTCTCGAGTCCCAAGAATCTTTGGTCCGAGGCGCACGCCGCTGCGCTCGATCCTAAGTCCCTGCTGCTGTACCGGTCCAATCTATTGGGGTCGGACCTGACGGTGACGAATTTCGGCGGCGGCAATACCTCGGCGAAACTGCGCGAGCGCGATCCGCTGACGGGCGAGACCGTGGAGGTGCTTTACGTCAAAGGCTCGGGCGGCGACTTAGGGTCGATGAGATTGGACGGTTTTGCCACCCTTTACTTGCACAAGCTGCTGCAGCTGCAGGCCCTCTACCGCGGCGTAGAACATGAAGATGACATGGTGGCGCTGCTGCCGCATTGCACTTTCAACCTGAATCCGCGCGCCGCCTCGATCGACACACCCTTGCACGCGCTGCTGCCCTTTGAGCACATCGATCACGTGCACCCCGACGCCATCATCGCGATCGCAGCTTCCTCAAATGGGGAAGCGGCGACACGCGAGATCTACGGCGACAGCGTCGGGTGGTTGGGTTGGAAAAGGCCGGGATTCGATCTCGGCATGCGCCTGAAAGACTATACCCAATCCCGGCCCGCAGTGCGCGGCGTCATATTGGCCGGGCACGGCATCATTTGCTGGGGCGAAACCGCCAAAGCCTGTTACGACAACACCATTGATTTGATATCCCGCGCGGCTGCGTACCTCAATCGGCGCTTAGGCCTTGGCCCTGCCTTCGGCGGCAGCGCAGTCGCGGCAAGGAGCGCGGATGAGCGCCACAAAATCGCGGCATCTCTCATGCCGCGCCTGCGAGGTCTGATGATCGGCACGGTGCGCAAAGTGGGCCATTTTAGTGATGATGCGGAAACGCTGGAGTTCGTGGATTCGCGCGACTTCCCTGCGCTCGCAGCCATGGGCACTTCCTGCCCGGATCACTTTCTGCGTACGAAGATTGCGCCGCTGGCGCTCGACCCGAAGCGCATCGATGACATGGAATACTTGAGCAAGTCATTGGATGGGTATCGGCAGGCGTACGCACAGTACTACGCGCGCTGCGCGAGTCGCAACGATCCGGCCATGCGCGACCCCAATCCGGTGGTGGTGCTGCTGCCGGGTGTCGGGCGCTTCGCCTTTGCCGCAGACCGAACCACAGCACGACTGGCGAGCGAGTTCTACGGCAACGCAATCAATGTCATTCGCGGTGCGACGGCAATCGGGACCTATGTGCAGCTGCCGGAGAGCGAGGCGTTCGCCATTGAATATTGGGCGTTGGAGGAGGCCAAGCTGCAGCGCATGGCGAAGCCAAAGCCGCTTGCGGGAAGGATTGCGCTCATCACGGGCGGCGCCGGCGGAATCGGCCTGGCCGCCGCCAAGGTCCTGCTCGCGCACGGCGCCTGCGTCATGGTTCTCGATCGCGACAGCAGCTCGCTCACGGCATGCCACGCGGAGCTGGATGCTGCCTTCGGGCGCGACGTCGTACGATCCGCCGTTTGCGACGTGACCGACGAGCCGCAGGTGCAGGCCGCTTTCGATGCCTGTGCGCGGGAATTTGGCGGGCTGGATATTCTGGTGGCCAACGCCGGGCTGGCCTCGGCCGCCCCGATCGAGGAGACCACGGTTGCGCTGTGGCATAAGAACTATGATGTTCTGGCGCAGGGATATTTTCTCACCGCGCGGGCGGCCTTCCCTCTCATGCGCCTGCAGAAGGCAGGATCGATCGTGTTCATCGGCTCCAAAAACGCACTGGCCGCGACGCCGAATGCCTCTGCGTACGCGTCGGCGAAGGCAGCATCGGTGCATCTCGCGCGCTGTCTGGCGCTGGAGGGCGCGGAATCCGGAATCCGCGTTAATGTCGTGAATCCCGATGCGGTAATCCGCGGCTCGCGCATCTGGGACGGCGATTGGCGCAAGGAGCGCGCCAGCGCCTATGGAGTCGACTCCGGCCAGGAGCTCGAAGAGTTCTATCGCAAGCGTTCTTTGCTGCAGCAAAACGTTCTGCCCGAAGACGTCGCCGAAGCGATATATTTCTTGGCCTCGGACGCTTCGGCGAAATGTACCGGCAATATCATCAACGTCGACGCAGGCAACGCGCAGGCGTTTACTCGCTAAGGGGAGCTTATGACCACGATCAAACCGCCGCTCGATCTGGAGTTGATCGCTCGCCACAATGCATCGCGCATCGCCGCGCTGCGCGACGACTACGGCGCGCTGTCGCGCGCGCTGGAGCGTCGCGGTCTCGCCATCGACACCATCAAATCCCGCGCCGCGGCCCTCGAGTTGGCAACCCCGAGCTGGGGCACCGGTACCGGCGGCACGCGATTCGCGCGCTTCCCATTGCCCGGAGAGCCCTCGAACCTCGATGAGAAACTGGAGGATTGCGCGGTCATTCATGAGTTGTCCCGCGTCACGCCGCGCGTCTCGCCGCATTTTCCATGGGACAAGATCGGCGATCCCAAAGCCGTGCGCGAGCGCGCCGAACAATTGGGCATCGGATTCGACGCCGTCAATTCGAACACCTTCGAGGACCAGGCGGATCAAGCTCAATCCTATCGCTACGGCTCGTTGACGCACACTTCGCCGGCGGTGCGCGCACAAGCCGTGCAGCACAATATCGAATGCATACAGCTCGGCCAGGCCTTGGGCTCAAAAGCGCTGACCGTCTGGATCGGCGATGGCACAAATTTCCCCGGGCAGCAGCAGCTGGGCGACTCCCTGGACCGCTACTTGGAGAGCACGCGCGCTATTTATGCGGCGATTCCCGCCGATTGGCGCATGTTCATCGAACACAAGCTCTACGAGCCGGCGTTCTACTCGACCGTGATTTCCGACTGGGGAACCAGCATACTGGTCGCGAAGGAACTGGGGCCCAAGGCCCGGTGTCTCGTCGACCTGGGGCACCATGCGCCCACCGTGAATATCGAGCAGATAGTGGCGCGGCTGCACGCCTTCGGCAAATTAGGCGGATTTCATTTCAACGACTCGAAATACGGCGACGATGATCTGGATTCGGGCTCGATCAACCCGCACCAGCTGTTCCTGGTATTCAATGAATTGGTCATCGCCGAGCAGGATCGGCGCGCGCCATTCGATCCCGCCTACATGATCGACCAGTCGCACAACGTTACCGATCCGGTGGAGAGCCTGCTGTCCTCCGCGGAGGCCATCAGTTCGGCGTTCGTCAAAGCGCTGATGGTCGACCGGCACGTTCTGTCCGACTATCAGCGCGCCAATGATGTACTGATGGCATTTCGAACACTGCGCGATGCCTACAGCCTGGATGCGCGTCCCATTGTGGCGATGGCCAGATACGAAGCGGGCGGCGCCATCGATCCCATTGCTGCCTTCCGGGAGAGCGGCTGGCGCAGAGCCGTGGCCTTGACGCGAAGTCCGACCAGCCGGGCGGCCGGTATCGTGTAGCGGCCGCTAGCGCAAATCAGCCGGCCAGGGCCGGCGCCTCGCCGGGCTCGCGCAGCGGCGCGCGCTTCAGCCCGAGTTTGCGTTCCGCGCTCGGCGGGTATCCGAACAAAGCGCGGTAGCACTTCGAGAAATGCGGCGGCGACTGAAATCCACAGGCGGTGGTGATGTCCATGATCGGCATCGCGGTTTGCAGCAACAATTCGCGCGCGCGGCGCAGGCGCATCTCGAGATAGTAGCGCTTCGGCACGCAGCGCAAATCGCGCTTGAACAGGCGCTCGATTTGACGGCGCGACAAACCGGTCGACTTGGCGATTTTTTCCAGCGACAGCGGCTTTTCGATATTCTCCTCCATGAGCTGCGCCACCCGGATCAAGCCGCGGTGCGAGACGCCGATCTGCGCACGCAAGGGAACGTACTGGCGATCGGTGTCGTTGCGGACCCGCTCGACGATGAATTGTTCGGAGACCAGCTGTGAGATCCGCGGTCCCAATTTCAGCTGGATGAGATTCAACATCAGGTCCAGCGGCGCAGTGCCGCCGGAGCAGGTAAACCGATCTCGGTCGATGGTGAACAACTGGTCGCTGATCCGAACTCTGGGAAACTCCTCGCGCAGCGCCGATAGGTTTTCCCAATGGATGGTGGCCGAGAAATTATCGAGTAAACCGGCGCGCGCGAGAGCGTAGCCGCCGGTGCACAGAGCGCCCAACGGCACCCGCCGGTCAGCCAGGCGTCGAAGCGCGGTCAGCAGCGCCGGCGATACGGCTTCGCGTATGTTGACGCCGCCGCAGACGAACAATATGTCGACCGGCCCGAGGATTTCGAGCGCCCCGGTTGGGCTCAGGTTGAGGCCGCTGCTCGCTTCCGCCGCGCGGCCGTCCATGCTGATGACGGACCACTCATAGATCTCCTTGCCAACCAGCCGATTTGCCATGCGCAGCGGTTCGAGTGCATTGGCCACTGCGATCAGCGAGTAGTTCGGCAGCGTCAAGAACGCGTATCTGCATTTGCGCTCGGGCGAATCCAAGCAGCCTCCTTAAGATGAAAGACCATCGATACCGGCCTGCGATTATGCCACTGGACGAGCGCTCTTGTCTGTTCTCGACATAAATGCGTCGCATTTCAGATAGAACAGGGCCTCCACACTGGAGCGGATGGCGCATCGAGATAAGCCGATGACGCAAACGGGTCAGCCCTGATTGCCTGCAGTGACCATACTAAAGAGTCGAAGGTAAGGGGGAGCGAATATGGACGAGCCGAGCACGCAGACCAGCCACGCGCGGCGCCCCAGCGGGCGCGATGCGAAGCGGGCTGCGCGGACTGCGCGCGCCGCCTCGTCGATTCCCTACATCACCCGCAAGATTCCTTATTACGAAGTCCTGACCGAGGAAGGACTTGAGCTGATGGAGCACAACGCGGACACGATACTCGAGGAAATCGGTATCGATTTTCGCGATGATGCCGAAGCGCTGCAAATCTGGAAGACTGCCGGCGCCGATGTGCAGGGCGAACGCGTGCATTTCCCCCGCGGCATGTGCCGCACGCTGGTGCAGAAAACCGCGCCGCGGGAGTTCACACAACATGCGCGCAATCCAGCACGCAATGTGCTGATCGGCGGCAAGAACACCGTTTTCGCGCCCGCCTACGGATCACCGTTCGTGCGCAGCTTGGACGAAGGCCGCCGCTATGCGCGAATCGAGGATTTTCGCAACTTTGTCAAACTCGCGTACATGTCGACTTCCTTGCATCATTCGGGGGGCACGATTTGCGAGCCTGTCGATCTGCCGGTCAATAAACGCCACCTCGACATGGTGTACAGCCATCTGAAATACAGCGACAAGGCATTCATGGGCTCGGTCACGGCACCGCAGCGCGCTGCCGATTCGGTCGCGATGGCAAACATCGTCTTCGGCAATGAGCTCACCGACCCGCTCACCGGACGCCCGAAGACGACCATCATCAATCTGATC
>DATMKO010000188.1:0-2394 GCA_035571175.1 Steroidobacteraceae bacterium
CGGCATGCGCGTTCGCACTCGGCTCGATCAGCGCCTGCGGCGTCGACGCGCCGTTTACCCACCAGAAGCCGGCCGCCCCGGCTGCGCCGGACTACATGCCCCAGGCCTTAAGCCCCGTCACGCCCCTGCTCGAGATGATGAGCGCCCTGCCCCAGGGCGATCCGGCTCGCCAGGCGGAAATGTTCCAGGCTGCCAAGGATGCCGCCGAGCTCAGCCCCACCACCAGCAACAAACTGAGGTACGCCCTGGCTCTCGCTACCCCGGGTTTCAGCGGCTCCGACCCCGTCGCGGCGCAGCGACAGTTGTCCGAATTGCTGGCCAGGCCTGAAACTCTCTTACCGAGTGAACGCCTGTTGGCTCTGGTCGAGCTCAAAGAGGTAGAGCAGAGGCTGATCCTGCAGGCTGAAAACAGACGCATGCGCGATGAAGCGGTGCACGATGACACGGACACGCGCGACAAGCTGGCGGCAACCAACCGGCGCTTGGCCGCGGAATCTGACGAAAATGTGAAATTGCGCAAGGCCTTGGACGAGGCTCGAGCCAAACTCGAGGCGATCACGCACATCGAGCGCTCGATTAACGATCGCGGAGCGAATGGATCGCACATGCCGTGAAAAACAACGGAGACACCCCTTTGAACGCCTACTCGATTGCCGCCACCACACCCCTGTCGTTCGGCCTGCAGCCCGGTACTCGGGAGGCGCAGACTACGCAAAAGCGCAAGGCACGAATCCTGGTGGTGGACGATGACCCGGGACTGTTGCGCCTTTTGACCATCCGGCTGCGCGCCGAGAACTACGAAGTGGAGGCGGTCGAAAGCGCCGCCGCGGCGCTCGCCGCCTGCGTGCGCTTTCGTCCGGATCTCGTCATCACGGACTTGCGCATGGACCAGATGGACGGCATCGGTCTGCTCAAGGAACTGCAAAGCCGCTGGCCAGGGCTGCGGGTGATCATCCTGACGGCGCATGGCACGATTCCGGATGCCGTACACGCCACCCAAAGCGGCGCCTTCGGCTTTCTGACCAAACCGGTCGACAAGCAGGACCTGCTCGATCACGTGCAAAAAGCCCTCAAGGTGTCCGGGTTCGCCCATGTCGATGAAGATTGGCGTTCGAGCATCATCACGCGCAATCAGTTGATGGAAGACAAATTGGCGCAGGCCAATATGGTCGCCGGCACGGATGCACGGGTCCTGCTCACGGGCGAGAGCGGCACCGGCAAGGAACTCCTGGCGCGCGCCATTCACGAAGCGAGCCCTCGGCGCAACAAGCCGTTCGGCACCGTCAATTGCAGTGCGATGGCGGAGAACCTGCTCGAGTCGGAACTGTTCGGCCACGAAAAAGGCGCCTTTCCCGGGGCCACTCGCTCGCAGAAAGGTCTGTTCGAAACGGCGGACGGGGGCACGCTGCTGCTCGATGAGGTCGGCGACATGCCGATGCGGCTGCAGGTAAAGCTGCTGCGGGTACTGCAGGACAATCAGATTCGCCCCATCGGGGCCGCCGAATCGGTGCCGATCAACGTCAGAATCATTTCCTCGACGCATCGCGACCTGCACGAAATGATGGTCGGCGGACAATTTCGCGAAGATCTGTACTATCGCCTGAACGTGGTGCACATCGAAATGCCTTCCTTGGGCCGCCGCCGCGAGGACATCCCCTTGCTGGTGGCGCATTTCCTCGAACAGATCGCCAAGGAAAGCGGCCATCGCAAGATCTACGCTCCCGAGGCCGTGGAGTTGCTGGCGACCGCCGAATGGCCGGGCAACGTGCGTCAGTTGTACAACGTGGTACGGCAAAACGTCGCCTTGTCGCATGGGGCGATCATCACGGCCGAACTCGTGCAGCAATCGCTCGGCGGCAATCCCACGCGGCTGCCCTCGTTCGACGAAGCGCGAGATGAATTCACCCGCAATTATCTGTCCCAGATCCTGCAGATCACCGGCGGCAATGTCAGTCAGGCGGCGCGCCTGGCCAAGCGCAATCGCACGGATTTCTACAAGCTGCTATCGCGCCACCAGCTGCTGCCCGACGATTTCAAGAGGACCTGAAGTTTAGGCTCCTAGCTGCGGGCGTAGAAGTCGGCGATGGTGGCGACGACATGCGCCATTTGCGCCTCTTTCAGCTCGGGGTAGATCGGCAACGCCAGAGTTTCCCGGGCCGCTTCCTCGGAATGGGGAAAGTCCCCGGCGCGGTAGTCCAGATACGCGAAGCACGCCTGTAAATGCAGAGGCACCGGGTAATAGATTTCGCTGCCAATGCCACGTTCGGCGAGCCTTGCCTTGAGTTCGTCGCGGCGCTGCACCCGCACGACATATTGATTGAAAATATGCCGATAACCTGCCGTGGCCAGCGGCGTGCGCAGGTTTGCGCCCAACCGGGCGTCCCGCAGGGCAGC
>DATMKO010000189.1:0-4997 GCA_035571175.1 Steroidobacteraceae bacterium
TTGGCCTGGTACAGGCTATTTCTTGGGACGTTTGGCGCCGTACTTGGAGCGGCCTTGCCGGCGATCGCTGACCCCGGCGCAGTCCAGCGCACCGCGCACCGTGTGATAACGCACTCCGGGTAGATCCTTGACGCGGCCGCCACGAATCAATACCACCGAGTGTTCCTGAAGATTGTGGCCTTCGCCGCCGATGTAACTCGACACTTCGTAGCCATTGGTGAGGCGCACGCGGCACACCTTGCGCAGCGCCGAATTCGGCTTTTTCGGCGTGGTCGTGTACACGCGCGTACACACGCCGCGCTTTTGCGGCGAGGAAGCGAGCGCCGGCACCTTGGACTTCCAAGCGGGCTCGTTGCGGCCGGTGCGAATTAATTGGGTCGTCGTCGCCATAAATACCTTTGCAGATTTGCTAATTTTACGGGCGCCAACGCCCGACCCTTGCCCCTGAAGACAAAGGCCGGCGATTGTAGGAACCGGCCGTCCGAGTGTCAAGGCAAATATTGCGGCGCAGCAAGCATAAATGCCGCTGCGGGCACTTAATTATAGGGGCTGCTCTGCCAGCAGCGGAGTCAACACTTCGTTCAAACGCTCGAGAGTAAATCCGCCGGACTCCGCGTATCGCAAGATCCCGTGCCGATCGATGACGAAGTTGGTCGGCAGCATCTTGATCTCGCCGTAATCGCCCTTGAAGCGCTTCACCATCTGAATGGTGAGCTCTTTTGCCAGCGGCTTGAGCTGAAACGGCGTCAAAGAGTCTTCGGTTGCAACCGCCAGAACCTTGAGTCCGGCCTGTTGCCGGGCGCGATAGTATCCTTCGAGCAATGGCAATTCTTTCTTGCACGGTCCACACCAGGTCGCCCAGAAATTCAACACCAGCACCTGACCTTTGAAGTCGGCCAGCGACAGCTTCTCGCCATCGAAGGTGGTGACGTGAAAATCCGGCGCCGGTTGATCGACTCGCGGAGCGGGGATCGTGCCCGCGGCGCTGATGCACAAGAGTCCCGCGCAGGATAGGGCGAGCAGGCTGGCGCGAGATCGATACGTCATTGGCAACTCCCTTTGCAGCAGCGGTACCGGGTGGAATAATACGCTGGGATTCTGCAGGGTAGTGCTACGGCGTTCAACAGGGAGTTTTCATGAACATTCGCCACCTCGCGATTTGCGCCTGCTTGCTGGCCGCTGCGCCGGCCATCGCCAATGACGCGCCGCCGACCGAGGAATCCATTCAACAGCTGTTGACGCTGTCGAACGCGCGTGAATTGCTCGACCAAATAAAACTCCAGATGGAGACCACGATGACCGCCGCGATGCGCGATGCGCAGCAAGGACAGACGCTGACGCCCGAGCGGCAAGCCGTTTTGGATCGCATGCGAACCAAAATGACCGCGGTGGTAAATCAAATGCTGAATTGGGACGTGCTGCAGCCTATCTACGTGCGCACCTATAAAGCCTCTCTAACGCAGGACGAGCTCGACGGGATAATCAATTTCTATCAATCATCCGCAGGCCAGGCGTACATCAAGAAAATGCCGCTGATAATGCAAAATGTCATGGGCGAGATGCAGGGTCTTATCAAAACCATGCAGCAGAAACTGGTGGAAATTAGAAAGGAGACCGCGCAGGAACTGAAAGACCTGAACGCTCAGGGCGGTTCGTAGTCGTAGCCTTTGGCGCGCAGCTGATCGAGCAACCCGCCGCGCTCGAGCAGCAGATCCAGGTTCACCACCGCAATCGTGGTCCCGGGTTTTTGTAGATATTTCTCGATCTCGCCGAGCCAGGACTGACGAATGCGCGCGATCACATCCGAGGCGCCGCGGCCGGCGTCGAGCGCGGCGCGGCATGCATCCACTTCCTTGAGTTCCGGCAGATTTTCGAGACGCTCGACATTGCCGTTGGCCCAGGCTTGAGCGCGGTCGATGAGCCGCGGCAGGCCGCTTTCGATGGTGGTCAGCGATGCTTCGACACAGGTGCGCTCCGTTGCCGGGCTCATCGTCTTCAGTGCTTCCAGCATATCGCTCACCCCCGCGACCTTGACCTCCTCGACGCGCACACCGTGCTTCTTCGCCAGGATGCGCAGCGCCGCGCCGAGATCGAGGCGCATGGATAGGTTCACCTTGTGGAAGGCTGCCTGCTGCAAAAACGCCGCCGCAATGATCGGGCGATAGCGTTCCCATTTGCCGGCATCATCGGTGACCTTGCTGCGCTGTGCCGCGAATCGGGCGTGCAGATCCGGCGGCAGGACATCCTTGAGCCGCTTCCCGCCGCGCACCATGAGGAATGAGCGGTCGGCGATCATCATCCACAGGATTCTCGGGATGCTGATTTCGAGCGGCTTTTGTACCAGCACCTGGCTGGTGCTTTCGAGCACGGTTTCCACCTGCTTCGAGCGCCAGGTGATGTCCCGGGGCAGGGGCGCTATGCTGCCCAAAATCCATACATTGGCGGCGCCGCGATGCACGTGCCACATGCCGGGCCCCGCGCGTTCGCTGGTCACCACCAATTCCTCGATTGCTTGCGGCGGTGCTTGGTCGGCGCGGCACGCGATCGACGCCAGGCACCCGGCGAACAAAGTCGCCGCAACAATATTCACCGACGCAGTGCGCATCCTTGGGATATTACCGATGAATCGCGGCCCGCGGCCGGGGCATGTTCCGCGATCGGATTGGGCTACGACGGCCGCGCTTGCGACATGATCCCCAATGGCCGGCCTTCGGGATCCTTGAACATCGCCAGCCATTCTTCGGTCCCGTCGGCATGCCTATGTATCATGTGCGGAGCATTGATGAATTCGACGCCGCGGGATTTGAGGGATTCATGCACTGCGCCGATGTCCGCGACCCGCAGATACAGAATCGACTCGGCAGACGATGCTTGCGCCTCCTGACTCAGCATCAGCCGGACTCCGCCGCAATCGAAGAAGGCGAGATTGCCGAAGGTATAGAGGTGCGGCAGGCCGAGCGCGTTGCTGTACCAATCCTGCGATTGTTTTATGTCCCGTACCGATCTCGCAATCTGCGCGATGGGTCCGAGTTTCATTTGCGTATCCATCCTAACCTCGCTGAGAGCACTGTTCTTCGGCGCGACATGCCACTGCCGCAATTCCCGCCGATTCGCCACACCAAGTTTCGCCAGGGCGTTGGCGACGTGATACTTCACCGCGTCGATGCTGATGCCGCGTCGTTCCGCGATCTGGCGACTCGTCATGCCATGCTTGACGGCGTGCACGGTCCGCCATTCCGCCGGCGTCAGCAGGTCATCGTGTGGAGGTCGTCCGCGGCGCGATCGGCTGGCCATGGCTCATCTTATTCCCTCGTGGGCGCATTTTCCCTCCCCTTCGCCCAAGCGCTGTTGACTTCCGTACAAGGCCGCCCGCAAATTGCCGCTTGTGAATCCAGCATCGCTTCGCGGCCGCAAGCCATATGTGCAATGGGCGGCTCTCCTGATTCTGTCCTGCATCCTGATCCCCATCCTCGCGGCGACCGGCTTGCCCGCCGCCACCATGCTCGGATGTCTGGCGGCCGGGGTCATGGTGGCCGCGACGGAAGGCTCGGTGCTGGTACCGCGCGGTTCCTTCTTCGCCGCCGAAGCCGTGATCGGCTGCATGATCGCCCGCGCCTTCCAAGCGCCCATGCTTCTCGAAATCCTGCGCCACTGGCCGCTGTTTCTCGGCGCCGTGATCTCCGTGCTCATCGTCAGCAGCGCGCTCAGCTGGCTGTTGATGCGCTGGCAGGTGTTGCCGGGCACGGCGGCGATCTGGGGATCTTTTCCCGGAGCGGCCATGGTGATGACATTGATGGCCGAAGCCTACGGCGAAGATGTGCGCCTGGTCGCCTTCATGCAATATCTGCGCGTGGCGCTGATTGCCATCGTTGCCTCTCTGGTCTCAAGACTCTGGATGGGGTCGGGAGGCGCGGTGTTGCAAGTCGTGTGGTTTCCGCCGGTGGCGTGGGATTGGTTGCTCGCGACCGTGACGCTCGCGGCGCTTGGCGCGGTCGTCGGACCGCGCTTGCCGATGCCGGTCGGCGCGCTGCTGTTGCCGATGATCGCGGGCGCGGTGCTGCAGGATTCGGGACTGCTCAAAATCGAGCTTCCGCCGTGGCTGCTGGCCCCCTGCTATGCGGTGATTGGCTGGAGCATCGGCCTGCGCTTCACCCGCGCGATACTGGTTCACGCGCTGCGCGCGTTTCCGCGCGTGCTCGCCTCGATACTGACTCTCATCGCGGTCTGTGCAGGCATCGGTTACGTGCTCGCGAGCGTGGCGGATGTCGATCACCTGACGGCATATCTGGCCACCAGTCCCGGCGGCGTGGACTCGGTGGCCATCATCGCGGCGGGCAGCAAAGCCAATGTGCCCTTTGTCGTGGCCATGCAGACGGCGCGATTCATGATCATCTTATTGATCGGTCCCGGTCTTGCGCGCTTCATGGCGAGGCGTGCAGGTATTGCAACGGTCGGAGAATCCCATGACGACGAAACCGGTTGAAACGGCCTTGAATGCCGAAACCCTGATAGCGCTGCCGCGCCTGCCTCGCGATCAGCAGGGGCCGGTGTTTGCCGAGCCGTGGCAGGCGCAAGCCTTTGCGCTCGCCGTCAAGCTCTCGGAGCTTGGCCACTTCACGTGGGGCGAATGGGCAGCGGCGCTCGCCGCTGAATTGAAGGCGGATGCGGCGCGCGGTGAAGCGGATGATGGCTCGCGGTACTACCACTGCTGGCTCGCAGCTCTTGAGCATCTCGTGGTGTCGAAGAGTTTGTCGAGTCGCGAAGCGCTGTCGGAACAAAAGGAAGCGTGGGCGGAAGCCTATCGCCATACGCCGCACGGCATGCCCGTCGAGCTGAAGCCGTGAACTACGCGGGTCCGCGGACTTTTCCCCGATGCATCACCGCCACGCAGGGGTTTGCGCCAAGCGCGTAGCACAGCTCGGCGGGACGTTCGATTCGCCACAGCGCCAGATCCGCCCGCTTCCCCACTTCGAGGGTACCTACCTCGTCGAGTACAC
>DATMKO010000190.1:0-6791 GCA_035571175.1 Steroidobacteraceae bacterium
CAGTGTTCCCACGATCACGGCAAACAGCACACCCGGCAAGCCGCCGGGAACCGATCCCTTGGCGACCAAGGCATAAAGCACCAGCCCCAGCGTGAGAAAGCCGATGATCGGAACCTGCAGCAAATCCACCATGGGGAAGAATCCGATCAGCATCAAGGCGATGCCCGCCAATGAGCCGAGGAGTCCCGCGGTTGGGATCAAGCGCCGCACGCCCCTGCCGGCGAATGACAGCAGCAGCTTTATGACTCCCATGGTCGCGGTCGCGGCCATTCCCAGATACCAAGTCTGCAGGCCCGCGGCGGCGGGATCGAGGCCGGCGGCGCGAAACTTTGCGAAGGCCGGGCCCAATACCAAGAGCACCATGCCGATGGTGGACGGCGTATCGAGACCAAACGGCATGGCCGTGACATCGCCGCGGCCGGTGCGGCGCGCCAGCCTCACAGCCAGCCAGGTGTAAACCAGGTCGCCCAACAGTACGCCCAATGCAGTGCCCGGAAACATGCGCCCGAAGACAATGGGTGCGGGGACCCCATAGCCGCCGATGAGCACCGCGGCGAGCAGCGCCAGCACGGATAAATTGTCGACGACGAGGCCTAGAAAGCCGTTCACATCGCCCGGGACCAGCCGCCAGTACGATGCCGATCCTGCGGGCGCAGGTCCCGCGGGCATCGTGGGGTGATCAGCCGCCAAGATTCAAGAGCGCGGCGTTGCCGCCCGTCGCCGTGGTATTGACGGTGAGCGTTCGCTCGTTCGCGAAACGCGAAAGATAGTGCGGACCGCCGGCCTTGGGGCCGGTGCCGGACAAACCGGTGCCGCCAAATGGCTGGACGCCCACGACAGCGCCGATCATGTTGCGATTGACGTAGGTGTTGCCGATGGCCGTCTCCGCGAACACCTGGCGCCAGAACGACTCCAATCGAGTTTGCACGCCCAGCGTCAAGCCATAGTGGCTGGCACGAATTGCCTGCAGCACTTCGCGCGTCTCGGTGGATCGATAGCGCACAACGTGCAGTATCGGCCCGAATTCCTCGCGCTTGAGTTGCGCCGCATTTTCAAGCTCGATGAGATGCGGAGCGAAGAAACTGCCGTGCGCATGTTCTTCACCCAGTTTGCACACCTTCACGATGCGCGCCTCCTTGCGCATCCGTTCGACATGCTGCAGCAACCCTTCCGCCGCCGTCGCATTGATCACGGGTCCGATGTCGGTCTCGAGCTTGGACGGATCGCCGATGATCAGTTCATCCATGGCGCCGGCGATCATCTCCAAGACCTGGTCTGCAATCTCCTCTTGGAGAAACAATAAGCGCAGCGCCGAGCAACGCTGCCCGGCGCTCATGAACGCCGAACTCACGACGTCATCGACAATCTGTTCCGGCAGCGCGGTCGAATCGGCAATCATCGCGTTCAAGCCGCCGGTTTCGGCGATCAGCGGCACGATCGCTCCGCCGCGCTCGGCGAGCGCACGGTTGATGGTCAAGGCCGTTTCGTTCGAGCCCGTCATTGCCACGCCGGCGAGCGCCGGATGTGCAAACGCGATTTCGCCGAACAGCCGCCCGCGCGCCGGCACCAATTGCAGCGCCTCAGGGTGAATGCCGGCTTCGTGCAGCAGCCTCACGAAGCGTGCGGCGATCAAGGGCGTGGGCTCGGCCGGCTTTGCCACCACGGCGTTGCCCGCGGCGAGCGCAGCGGTCACCTGGCCCGCAAAAATCGCCAGCGGGAAATTCCACGGGCTGATGCAGGCGAATACGCCGCGGCCCTGCAGGGACAGCTCGTTCAGTTCCCCGGTAGGACCCTCGAGCTTGAGCGGGGCCGCGAATTGCTTGCGCGCCCGCAGCGCGTAGTAGCGGCAAAAATCCACCGCCTCGCGCACCTCGGCAATGGCGTCCGAGAAGGTTTTGCCCGCTTCGCGCACCAGAAGTTGATGGAACTCCGCGCGGTTTGCCTCGAGCAGATCCGACGCTTTTTCCAACACGGCGGCGCGCGCATCGCCGCCGATATGGTTCCATTCCGGCTGAGCCGCGGCGCAGGCGTCGAACGCCATTTTGATTTCATCCGGCGTCGCATCGCGTGCCGTACCCACCTGCTCGCGGCGATCCGCCGGATTGCTGGTCGCATGCGCGTTGCCCGGCAACAATACGCCATTGACGATGGGGCCGGCCGTCGCCGCGCTGCGAACCGACACCTCCTCGCGCAGCGTTTGCAGTTCCCGGGGATCGCCAAGATCCACGCCGCGGGAATTGCGCCGCTGTGCATACAAGGCAGCGGGGATCGGCAACCGCGGATGGGCGAAGGACTCCAGGCGCTCCAGTTCCGAAATGGGATCGCGGACAATATCGGCCACCGGCACTTGCTCATCCATGAAGCGGTTCACGAACGACGTGTTGGCACCATTTTCCAAGAGCCGCCGCACGAGATAGGCCAAGAGGTCCTTGTGTTCGCCCACCGGCGCGTACACGCGCACCCGCGGAAAGTTCGCGACCTTGCGCGCAGCTTCCGCATACAGCAGCCGGCCCATGCCATGCAGCCGCTGGAATTCAAAATTGGCCTGTGCAGGAGCCAGCTCCAAAACCGATGCGATGCTGTGCGCGTTGTGCGTGGCGAACTGCGAGTAAATCGTGTCCGTGTGACTGAACAGGCGCCCCGCGCAGGCCAAGTACGATACATCGGTGGCCACTTTGCGGGTGTATACCGGGTAGACGGCAAGACCGCGCTCCTGGCTGCGTTTGATCTCCGAATCCCAGTAGGCGCCCTTCACCAAGCGCACGGTCATGCGCCTGCCGTACTTACGGGCCGTCGCCGCCACCCAATCGATGACATCCAAAGCGCGCTTGCCGTAGGCCTGCACCGCGAGGCCCAAGCCCGGCCAATCCCTGGTGGCAGAATCCTTCGCCAGAGCCTCGATGATGTCCAACGACAGATCCAGGCGATCCGCCTCTTCGGCATCGATGGTCAGCTGGATATTCAATTCGGCGGCTTGACGCGCCAGAGCCAGGGTCTGCGGCACCAGACGCCGCATCACGCGCTCATGCTGCAGCAGGGTGTAGCGAGGCTCGAGGGCCGAGAGCTTGATCGAGATGCTGGAGGCTTCATGCGGCTCGCGCCCGGCCGCCGCGGCGCCGATGACTGCGATGGCGTGGCGGTAGGATTGCAGGTAGCGCTCGGCGTCCTGCAGCGTTCGCGCGCCCTCGCCCAACATGTCGAAGGAACACAGCGCAACTTCCGCCTCGCGGGCGCTGCGCGCCAGCGCTTCCTCGATGCTGCGGCCCACGACGAACTCGCCGCCGATGATGCGCATCGCCCGTCGCACCGCCAGGCGCACCAGAGGTTCGCCGGCCTTGCGGGTCAGCTTGCGCATCCATGTTGTCGCATCGGTCTTGATCGCAGGGTCCAATTCCAGAATTCCGCCGGTGAGCATCAAGCCCCAGGTCGAGGCATTGACGAACAGAGATTCCGATTGCCCCGAATGCGCGGACCAATCGCCGGTCGCGAGTTTTTCGGCGATCAGCCGATCGGCGGTGGCATCATCGGGAATGCGCAGCAGCGCTTCGGCGATGCACATGAGGGCGATGCCCTCTTGATTCGACAAGCCGAACTCTTGCAAAAAGGCGTCCAAGAACGGCCGCTCGTCGCGGCGAGCGCGCGCGCCCTCGACCAATGACATCGCCACTGCCACCGCGCGATGCCGCGCGCCTCCCGTGAGTTCCAGCGAATGCAACAAGCGGGTTACCGCTTGATTTTCGGACCAGGTGCCGTGGTCTCTTATCGTTTCGCGTAGATCATTCATATCGATCGCTTATGGTCGCAAAAAACACGGCGCTCGGCGCGGATAAATTTGCAGGCGGTCGCTTGCTGATTCGCGCGCCGCATTGCGCAAGTACCGCAAGATCCCAGGGTGCGAGCTGCTGGGTCTCGCCCGCATCGCTCGTCAGCAACAATGGGTCCTCGAGGCTGAAAATCAACACCGATTCGAACGGCGCGGCGGCTACCTGGAAGTCTTCAATGACGCGCTCCACACGAACCTCGGCTCGCGTCGACTTGGACACCATGAGATTGAGATCGACGCAGGGTCCGTTCAGCAATTCGCAGTGGGTGGCAACGGCGCCGTCGAATTCGGCCAAGTCCCCTACATGCCGCAATACTCGGTGGTGCCCATCGGCAAACTCGAGCGTCAGCCCCGAGCCTCGCAGCAGCACCATTTTGCGATTATAAGCCGCAAAATCCGAGAAGGGCCCGGACGCATCGATGTGCGCCACGCTGACGCGCCAACGAAATGAATCGCCGCCAGCCGGCACGCGGATCGCTTCGTAGGTGATGCCGCCGCCGTTCTTCCAAGGGGCGGCCGTAAAGGAGTGTTTGCGGGTGATTTGCAAACCGGGCGAATGAGACACGCTACTTTCCCAGTTGCGTGGCAACAAAGGCCGCAACATCCCGGACTTGCGCGAACGTCAGGGTGGCCGCGAACGGCGGCATATTGTTCCTGCCGGAAATAACCGTGTTCGCCACGAGTTCGAGCGCGACCACTTTGGTGATGTTGGGTCCCGCCCCATGCCCGCCTTTGCCTTCCTCGCCGTGGCAGGCTGCGCAATACTGCGCGAACACACGAGCTCCGGCGGCGGGGTCTCCGCCGTTGAGAGTCACCGCAGTCGCTTTGGCGGCCAGCGCCTCCGGCGGCTCGGAGGGTGGCAACGTACCGTCGAGGGAAAACAACCAGAGGCTGTCGCCCGCCGGGCTGCCGGCAAAATTATTGCCGGCGGATACGATCGCGATCTTCTGATGACCCTGGTACTGAAATACGCTGGCGGTGGCATTCACGCCGGCGCCGGTCTGAAATTCCCACAGCACATCGCCGTTGCGGGAGTCGAGGGCCACAAAGCGGCCGTCGTTGCGGCCGGTGAAGACGAGGTCGCCGGCAGTGGCGGCGGAGCCGCTGTAGCAGCTGTCCTTCCAGCGCTGGCGCCAGACGATCTTGTTGCTGCGCATGTCGACTGCCGCAAAAATTCCAGTCCGCGGGATGTCGGAGAAGCCGAACAAGCCCTGAGTGTAAGGCGCACCGGGCTTCGGTTCCTGTGATGGCCCCACCATGAACCGTCCCATTTGATCGTTCGCACAAACGAACAGGAAGCCCTGCCGCGGGTCATAAGAGCTGGGCGGCCAATTGGTCCCGCCCCACGGGCTTGGCTTTGCGACCGTGGGCATATCCCAGTAGGGCGTAAAAATTCGGCCCCCGTTGACCAGGCGAAACCCCGCCGGCGGAATATCGATTTCATGCGGCACGACCGGGTCGCCCACGGGAAACGGCTGCGTGGCCGCGGTGTTTTGCCGGGACTCCTGCGGCACCGGCAATTCATCGATACCGATGAGCGGCTTGCCGGTCACGCGATCCAGAATGTAGACCCATCCCGTCTTGCCGATTTCGGCGATGGCCTCGCGAGGCTGGCCGTTGTAAATCGTGTCGAACAGCACGACGGGGCTGGGCGAGTCGTAGTCCCACAAGTCGTGATGCACTTGCTGAAAGTGCCAGCGGTACTTGCCGGTCTTGGCCTCGATCGCGACCATGGACACCGAAAAGAGATTGTCGCCCCTGCGCAGGCTGCCGTTGAAGTCCGGGGCCGCATTGCCGGTGGAAAAATAAATCAGCCCGTGCTTTGCATCGACGGCGGGCGTCTGCCAGACGGTGGCGCCGCCGTACTGCCACGATGAATTGTCCACCGGCCAGGTGTCGTGGCCCAATTCCCCGGGGCCCGGAACCGTGAAGAATGTCCACAGCGATTTGCCGGTCCTGGCGCTGAAGGCTCGCACGCGGCCACGCGAGGTGTGTTCGCCGCCGGCAAAGCCGGTGATGATCATGCCCTCGTAGTACAGAGGCGCGCTGGTGATCGTGTAGCCGTCCTGCCACCGCTCCGCCTGCACCGACCAGACCTCCTTGCCGGTGCGCTGATCCAGCGCGACGATTTTACCGTCGAGACGCCCGAGGAAAACCTTTCCCTCCCCGATGGCGACACCGCGGCTCACCCATCCGCAGCACACCGTGCTGATGGTTTTGTCCAGTTGCGCTTGGTACACCCACAACTGCTTGCCGGTCGCGACGTCGATTGCAAATACATCATCGGCACCGGTGGGGACGTAAATCACTCCGCCCTCCACGATGGGCTGCGCTTCCCCGGAAAACGGCGGCCCCTTACCTGAGCCGTTCAAATGCGTGCGCCACTCGGCCTTGAGCGATGCCACATTGCCGGTATTTATTTCGGCAAGCGGCGAATAGCGCTGGTTGTAGATATTTCCGCCATTCGTTATCCAGTCGCTGACCGGAAGGTCGGTGAGCTGCTTGGCGGTATAGGCCGGTGAATCCGCTGCGTAGCCGTTTGCGGCCATCAAGGACACGATCAACGAGAAAAGCCATCGATTCATTATTGTCCAACTCCCGCACAAGCCGGCTATGCTAACCGGAATCGGCCAGGATGACTTAAGCCAATGAACTCGATGTCGAAGGGCGCAATCGCTGCGGTAGGTGCATCGGCGCTGGCGTTGGCGCTGTTCGATCTCAGCGCCCAGGGGAAGGAGCAGGACCAACCAATGGCAAGGTTTTCGCCTCGTCTCATCCAGCCGCGCGTGCCGGTAGTCGCGAAGGAAGGGCGCACGCCCGCGCAGGAAAAGATGCTGGCCAACCGTCCGGACTACAACGTTTTCAAGACGCTGGCGCATGATCCCGAGCTCTTTGAGCGCTGGAGCGGCCTGGGACAATACCTGCTGAATGCCTCGACTCTGCCGCCGCGGGATCGAGAAATCATCAT
>DATMKO010000191.1:0-3649 GCA_035571175.1 Steroidobacteraceae bacterium
CGAGGTACTCTTCCAATAAGGCGCGAATCTGCGGGTCATCGTCGACCACCAGAATGTGCGGTGCAATGCTCTCCGGCATGACGGCAATCTCCCAGGCTTCAGTGAGCGGATCCCAGCACACGCGCGAGCGCCTCGGCCAGATCGCGGCGATGCAGCGGCTTGCGCAGCACCTCGTTCACGCCGACCTCGGCCGCGCGATTGGTTAGCTGTGCGCCGCCATAGCCGCTCATCAAGATGATAGGAACCGCAGGACGAAGGCGCCGAATTTCATGTGCGAGCTCTGTGCCGATGAGGTCCGGCATCGATTCGTCGGTGAGTACGGCATCGAAGCGATTCGGCATAGCTCGAAAAGCCTCCAGCGCCGCACCGCTTGACTCAAAGCCCACGGGCTCGTAGCCAAGCTCCGCGGTAATTTCCTCCGCGAGCGCCACCAATTGGCGCTCATCATCGACAATCATCACGGTCTCGCCATTACCGCGAGGCAGTGCTCGATCGGCCTCGGTCGCCGGAATCCGGGATTCACCGGCGACCGGCAGCCAGATTTCGAAGCTTGTTCCTGCGCCCGCCTTGCTCGTGACGTTTATCGCACCCCCAAGATCGCCGACGATGCCGTGTACGAGCGATAAGCCGAGGCCCGTGCCCTCCCCGACCCCCTTCGTGGTGAAGAATGGATCGAATATCCGCTCCATAACGGCCGGCGGAATGCCGATGCCGGTGTCGCCGACGATGAGTCGAACGTACGGGCCGGGGCGCAGCGATCCGCGCGACAGCGTGCGCGTTTCTTTCACCTCAGCGCATTCGAGAACCACGCGCAGCACGCCGCCGTGCGGCATTGCCTGAATGGCGTTCGTACATAGATTCATCGCGACCTGGTGCAGATACGTCGCATCTCCGATCACCGCCGCGTTGCCAGCCTCGATCCTGCTTTCCAGACGTATGCCCGCGGGCAACGACGCCTCGAGCAATTCGAGCGTCTCTTCGATGACGAATTGAACATTTATGGGGGCGCGATCGCCTAACCCGCTGCGGCTGAAACCCAGCAGGCGTTCCACCAGATTCTTCGCGCGCTCGGCCGCGTGCATGACGCTGTCGAGGTAGCGTCGCATGGCGCTGCCTGCCGCCGAGTGCTGATGCGCAAGTTCACCGTAGCCGAGAATTGCGCCGAGTATGTTATTGAAGTCATGCGCAATGCCGCCCGCCAGAGTACCGATTGCCTCCATCTTCTGCGATTGCCTCAGTTGCGCTTCGAGTTGCTCTTTATCGACCTGCGCCTGCTTCTGTGCCGTCACATCGCTGGATGATCCGACGAATCTCAACGCCTTGCCCGACGCGTCGCGCGTACAGCGGCCGCGGGCGGCCAGCCAATGCCAATCGCCATTCGGGTGGCGTATGCGGTATTCACATTCATAGCGGTTGGTCCGCCCCTCGAGGTGATCATTGACGGCGGCCTCGAAGCGCGGCATATCGTCGGGATGGATCACTATCCGTGCCAGCCATTCATCACGCGTTTCGATCCTGGCATCCGCGCTTTGACCGTAGAGCAATTTCATCTTCGGCGACAGGTACACGCTTCGGGTCGCGACGTCCCAGTCCCAATGCCCTTCGTTCGCGCCTTCCATGGCGAGCGCGTAGCGCTCCTCGCTGTCGCGCAGCGCTCGTTCGCCGGCCGCCACCTGCCGTATTTGGCGCAGCAGAGCGGCCATGGTCAGCCCTCCTAACAGCATGAGGATGAGCGTGCGAATGCCCACGCGAATCGTTTCATCGCGCCAGGGCTGCAACGCGACGGCTGCCTCACGCGTTACCGCGAGTTTTAATTGGGTGTTCCTTACAGGCGCAACGGCAATGAAGTCGTTCAGCCCATCAATCGGGTTTAGGAGCCGAAACGCCGGAGTGGCAGGTAACTCCGTAAGAGCGGGAAACCGTTGCCCGATCGCCTGCGAGGTGGGTGGATTGCGCGCGAGCAGTGTCCCGTCATTTCGCAGCAGCTGAATCGCACTGCCCATTCCGATGTTGACGGCTTGGTAGAATCGGCTGAGATCTTCGAGATTTACCACCGCGGTCACCACACCGGCAAATTTTCCATTTTCGTCGTCGAGGCGGCGCGAAAGATCCACCGCGGCGCGGCCTTCGGAACGAGTCACGAGCGGCTCGCTCATGAACAAGCCCGTGGCGGTCCCGTCCCGCTGCGCGATGAAGTAGGAGCGGTCGGCCACATTGTGAATCGGGGGCGCCGATTTTAGCGATCCATAGCGCTGATTGCCCTGCGCATCGACGATCATCACTTGTCGGACCTGCGGCACTCCGGCCGTACGATTCGCGAGAACCTCGTTCAGACGCTCCGGCGGAATGTCGTGGCTGTCGCTGCGATACCATCGCGCGGTATCGAGCAGCACAAGGTCGACGGCTTGCAGGGTCCATGCCGTTTGTTCGGCGAGCGCGTTCGCCATGTTGTTGATCTCGCGATCAGTTGCCGCGAGCGCATAACGATACGAGCGCCAGGCGTCATACGCGGATGACAGAGCGAATGCCAGGATGACGAGAACGCCGAGTACGACCACTCCGAGCCGCAAGCGCTTGAACCGGATCGATCCGGTATTGGGTAAAACAGGCTCAACGGGTGAGGACATTCAGTGCCCGCATGCATCGAGGTGGTGTGCCGATCATATCGCGCACTGCCGAAAGCAGGTCAACACGGACCAGCGGTTTCGCCATGACCTGCTGCACGCCCAGCGACTGCGCGGTTTCGCCGGCGGCCCGGAGACCTGATCGAAACTGGCCGGAAATCGCGATCAAAGGTACTCCAGGATGTGCGGCCTGTATGTCGCGTACCCATCTCGAACCGGATTGCTTGGGCATGTAGATACTGGCGATCACCAGATCCGGGCGAGCGCATTGCGCTTCGCGTAACGCGCCGCTATGGACACGATATCCCGCTTCGCCCAGCCATTCGTGCAGCAGGTTGCGCGTCAGGTGATCCTCCTCGTAGATGACGATATCCAATGTCTGGTCCGGTCCCGCTGTCGATTGGCGAAACATTGGACGCGATCTTGCGGCGGATGCCGCGCGCGTTGATGTCATCCAATAGCGGATTGATTACAACTGAAACTCACACGCGCCAAGGATTCGTAAATCATTGATTTAATTGTTTTGAAGACGTTGCCGCCAGGCTTGAATCAGCGATTCCAGGTAATCCCGCCACACTTGTCACTCCCAGGTCGTTGGATACCTGCATCAGTATTTGTACCTGACCACCACGCACTCAGGCGCGGACCACTTGGAAGTCAGGAGGAACATATGTGCCCAGCATGCATCGCAACCACAGCGGCACTGGTCGCCGGGGCCGGATCCACCGGAGGAATTTTGGCGGTGTGCATCGGCAAGTTGAGAGTTTTCTTCACCGCGAATCGTTCCGGTCTGTTTCAGAAAACATAGGAGAGATGACATGGCAACAAGCAAGAACACACCCCCGATCGTGTCGCAGCAGGAGTGGGAGGCTGCGCGCCAGCAACTCCTCGTGAAGGAGAAGGCCCTGACCCGCTCCCGTGACGCGCTCGCCGCCGAGCGCCGCCGCATGCCTTGGCTGGCTGTGGACAAGGAGTACCAGTTCGACGGACCCAAGGGCAAGGTTAGCCTGCTCGATCTGTTCGAG
>DATMKO010000192.1:0-3282 GCA_035571175.1 Steroidobacteraceae bacterium
CGCTCCTGCCTCAGTTCATCGATCCCTCGTTACCGGTAGTGCCGCAAATGCTGATCCTGGCGGCGACCTCCATGGTGCCGGAGTTGTGTATTTTGACGGGCTACGGCTGGCTGGCGCATCGCGCCGCGCATTCCGCCGCCAAATTTGGCGTGACTGGCAACGTGAACCGCTGGCTGGCGCGCATCGAGGGTGCGGGACTCTTGGGTTGCGCAACTCTGGTGCTCAGGTTCAACCGCGGCAGCACTTGAGCATCAACGGGAAACGGAGAAGAAAATGAAGGTGATTCTAGCCGCGACGCTCGCTTGCATCGGCGCATGGCAGGTGGCGTCGGCTGCCGACCCGCCCACCACCCGATTGGTGCACCGATATCTCGGCGTCGAGATTTCGCCGGACGGACAATTCGTCGCGTCCGTGGAAGGTGATTCGTCCCGCAGCGGCGGCGCGCCGACGATACGCGATCTTGTGATCAGGCAGGTTCGGACCGGCACCGCGGTAACGGTCGCGATGCCCTGCGGCCGTGTTCCCCAATGCTGGCCCGGATCGCCGTCCTTTAGTCCCGACGGCAAGCATCTCAGTTTCACCCTGAGAACTCCGGGCAGCCACGCCCGTTCCGTGTACGCGGTCACGTCCGACGGCGGGGCTTTGACCAAGTTGCTCGATTTCGGCGGCACCATCGAAGATTTGCGCTACGTGCCCGATGGCCGACTTGCCATGCTGGCCACGCAAAATGCAACCAAGGAAGTCGGCGCCACGCAGGCCGGCGCGCCGATTGCGGGCGACTTGGATGCAGCGCCGCCGGAGCAGCGCATCGCGATCTTGGACAAAGGCGTGATGCGCTGGATCTCGCCTCCTGATCTCTATGTGTATGAATACGATTGGCGCGGCGGCGGCAAGGGCTTCGTCGGAACCGCCGCGCCGGGCGACGGCGACAATAATTGGTGGACCGCGAAGCTGTATTTGTTCCCGGAGAGTGGCGCCGGCGCGCGGGTGATCTATGGTCCGACGGACATTCGCCAGCAGCTCGCGATTCCCAGGGTATCGCGCGACGGTTCGATGGTCGCATTCATCGCCGGAATCATGAGCGATTTCGGTTCGACAGGAGGCGACGTGTATGCCATGGCGGTGGACGGCGGTGCGCCGATCAATCTCACCCCTGACATGCACGCTTCTGCAACCGCGCTCGCCTGGCGCTGCGACGGCAGTTTGCAGGCCGAACTGCTTGCCGGCGACAAAACGCAGTTCGTGGATTTGGGCGCTGGGCGCAAACCGGCAGCGGCGCGCGTTCTGTGGAGCGGCGAGGAATCGTTTGGAGATCGCACCAGGGGCATATCGACAGCCTGCCCTTCGGGCGTGACCGCCGATGCGCATGAGTCGTTCACGCAACCACCGGAGATTGCGATCGGAACCCTAGGGCATTGGCGGAATCTGACAGCGATCAACGCCGGCATGAGCATGACCGCGCGTGTGCAGAGCGTCTGGTGGAAGAGCGACGGATTCGACGTTCAGGGCTGGCTGCTGCTGCCTGAGCGCACCGCCGCCAAAATGCCGATGATCACCGCCGTGCACGGCGGCCCCGCCGCCGCGGTGACTCCCGGCTTCGCCGGTCCCGGCCTGAGCACTGCGTTGCTGGACGCGGGCTACGCGCTGTTTCGGCCAAATCCCCGTGGCAGCTATGGTCAGGGGGAACGCTTTACGCAGGCCAATGTCCGCGATTTTGGCCATGGCGATTTGCGCGACATTCTGGCCGGCATCGACGCCGCGGCGAAAGTAGCGCCCATCGACACCGCAAGGCTTGGTCTGACCGGCGGAAGCTATGGCGGCTTCATGACCATGTGGGCCGTGACGCAGACCGATCGGTTCAAAGCCGCGGTCGCAGCAGCCGGCATCAGCGATTGGCAGTCGTACTACGGCGAAAACGGCATCGATGGCTGGATGATTCCGTACTTCGGCAAGTCCGCGTACGACGATCCTGCGGCGTACGCGCAATCGTCGGCGATCAATTACATGCACAATGTAAAAACGCCGACATTCGCCTGGGTCGGAGAGCACGACATCGAGTGCCCGGCACCGCAAACCCAGGAGTTCTGGCATGCGATGAAAGCCATGAACGTGCCGACGTCCATCATGATCTATCCGGGCGAGGGCCATGGGCTGCGAGATCCGGAGCATCTGGCCGATGCCATGCAGCGGACCATCGCCTGGTTCGATAAATACTTGAAGTAAATGCCTGCCCTGCACACACGTTTGACGTTGATTCGCCGCTCATTCTGCTGTCTGAGCTTTCTCGCCGCCGGCGTCTCGACGTGCGGCGCGGCCGCCGCTGAATATGATCTCGTCATCGCGAACGGCCATGTCATCGATGGGACCGGTTCGCCGTGGTACGGGGGCGATGTGGGGGTCAAGGATGGGCGCATTGCGGCCATCGGCAATTTATCGAGTGCCTCGCGCAAGAAAACCATCGATGCGCATGGCCTGATCGTGGCGCCGGGTTTCATCGACATGCTGGGTCAGTCCGAGATCACGGTGCTGGTGGACCCGCGCCTGCCGTCGAAGATATTTCAGGGGATCACCACCGAGATAACCGGCGAAGGCAATACGGTGGCGCCGATCAACGATGCCATTCTCAAAGAATCCCAGCCGGGATTCGATCACTACCGGATCAAAGCGGATTGGCGCACGCTGCCGCAGTACTTTGCACGGGTGGAGAAGCAGGGCATCGGCATCAACATGGGCCACTACATAGGCGCCACGACGATACGCGAGATGGTCATTGGTTTCGGTAACCGGGCGCCCACGCCGGACGAGCTGCAGCGCATGCAAGCCTTGGTTGCATCCGCCATGCAAGCGGGGGCACTCGGATTGTCAACCGCCCTGCAATATCCGCCCGCGCCTTACGCACAGACCGACGAGTTGATCGCGTTGGCAAAGACGGCGTCGCAGTACGGGGGCATTTATGCCACGCACATGCGCAGCGAGGGCGACGCTGAGATGGCTGCGTTGGAGGAGACATTTCGAATTGGCGCTGAGGCGCATATCCCGGTCGAAATCTTTCACTTGAAGGTCTCGGGGCAGCGGAATTGGGGTAATGCGCCGCAGGTGATCAGCAAGATCGAGGCGGCGCGTGCTCGCGGCATCGATGTCGCTGCGGACACCTATGCTTACACCGCGTGGCAAAATTCGTTCTCGGCCTTCATACCCCCTTGGGCGCATGACGGCGGCTCCGCGGCGCTGATTGCGCGTCTCAAGGATCCGGCGACTCGTGCGCGCATTCACAAGGATATG
>DATMKO010000193.1:0-3103 GCA_035571175.1 Steroidobacteraceae bacterium
GGGCGCTGGTCGCGCTGAACTCGGTGGGTTCGGCCATGATGCCCGACGGCAAAACCTACTGGGCCTGGGCGTTCGAGCTCGGCCAAGAATTTGGCGGTAGTGGGCCGCCAAAAAGCACCATGGACTTGAGCGACCCTGCGCCCGAGGAATCGCGGCTTGCCTGGGCGCTGCGGCGCTTGCAGCCGGGCGCCAACACCACGCTGGCAGTGGTTGCCTGCAATGCCGATTTGAGCACTGCGGAGTGCAAGCGCGTGGCCATGATGGCGCAGGACGGGATTGCGCGCGCCGTGCGTCCCGCGCACACCCCGTTCGACGGGGACACAATATTCGCCGTCGCGAGCGGCGAATTGCAGCTCGACCAGGAGCTGCTGCGCGCGGCGGAAATCGGCCGAATCGGCTCCGCTGCAGCCGACTGCCTGGCGCGCGCCATCGCCCGTGCGGTGCACGAAAGCTAGCCATGGCCTCGCGGAGTGCAGCAATCGGTTTCGCTTCGCACTCAGGTTGGGCGGCGATGGTTGTGCTGGGCAATTCCGCAGCGGGGCTGCAAGTGCTGGCTCGATCGCGCGTCGAATTGATCGACGGCCATGATCCGGAATCCAAGCAGCCGTACCACGCCGTCGAGATGGTCTGTGTCGAGGAGGCGATGGGAAGATTGGACGGATACATGGCCGTGGCCAAATCCATGGCGTACCGAAGCATCCATGCGCAACTCGAGGACCTCAAGGCGATCGGCTACCGGTTAAAATCCGTCGGCATCCTCGAGTCTGCGGCGCGAAAGCCGAGCTCGCTTGCCTCAATACTCGCGTCGCATGCGGCGATTCATGCGGCCGACGGAGATCACTTCAGAAATGCGCTGGCCACCGCAGCGGAGCAGGACGGCCTTGCAGTGTATCGAATCCGAACTCGTGCACTCGAAGGTGAGGCCGCCACAGGCCTGCGCCGGCCCATACAAGAGTTGCGCGATACGGTTGCAAGCTTAAGGTGTCAAGTGGGGTCTCCCTGGGGTGCGGACCAGAAGCAAGCCGCGCTTTTGGCGTGGCTCATTCTTGCGCATTACGAGCAGGCGTAGGCGTTCAACTCATCCGAATGGATTGGGCCAGCGCGGCTTCGAAGTCGCCATGGCTTGTGCGCAATTGGCGGATTTCGTCCTGCTGCCACTCTTTCTTCAGCCGGCCGTCGATCAGTACGGCGGCGCGATCCGCGTAGTGCTCGACTATATCCAGAGAATGCGTTGCAAGCAGCACGGCGCCGCCGCGCCGATCGAGCCGGGCGCGCAGGTGGCGCTTCACCCCTAAGGCGCTCGCGGGGTCCAGGCCATTGAACGCTTCATCGAGAACGATGAGCAGCGGATCGCCGACCAAGGCGAGCAGCACCGCCAGCTTTTGCCGCGTGCCCAAAGACAGCGTGTCGACAAACGACTCGAGGTACGGCGTGAAATTCAGCTCTTCGGCCAGCAGGAATATATCCTCGGCAATCGCGCTCAATCCCTTGGCACCGGCATGCACTTCCAGACACTGGCGCGCAGTCAGCAGCGCCGGCAATGCATCGGGTGCGCAGGCATATCCAAGCCGAAGTTTGGCCTCATAGGGATCCGCCACCAGCGAAAATCCCGCAATGGAGATCTCGCCACCGCCGGCTACCAACCGGCCTGCCACGCAATCGAGCAATGTGCTCTTGCCGCAGCCGTTCGGACCCAAGAGCACGTACCAGTCGCCGGGCGCCAGTGTCATCGAGATATTTTCAAGCACGACCCGCCGACCGTAGCCTGCGCGCAGGTCGCGTATTGCGAGCACATGGCCGCTCACGCTCGTCATCCGCGGCTCCTCGCGGACGGGGTTCGCGCGCGCCACAACCGAGCGGCAGTCATCGTCAGGAGGCAGCCTGCACCTGCAAGCACCGAGCCGGCGATAGCCGAAGCGCGCAACGAAGCGCCGATCGCGAACAGAAACAGGCCCTCGGCAGCGCTCGCGCCCACGATGGCGATGAGGGTCGGAATCAATACCGCCCGCGTCACGGCGAAGCCGCGCACCGGAAGGGGCGCCATCCAGCGGGCACTCAAGCCGCTGACCGAAATTGCCGCGGGTATCAACAGCAACAGTGCGCCACCAACCATATAGAAGGCAATGATGACCATTGCATCTGCAGCCAAGGTGCCGAGCGGCATCAACACCAGAATCGGCAGAATGGCGCGTGCCACGAGCTTCGGTTGTGCGCGGGCGAACATCAGGCGAAGCGGCCACAATCCCAACGCCTTGAGCGATGGCCGCACTGTCGATGTCTTCGCCACGCGTCGGTGCGGCACATACCGAGACCCGGGCGGTAAATCGATGGGCTTAGGGTTAGGTATCCCGTAGCTGAGAATGGCGCCTAACATCACGCCGCCGCTCATCGCGGCCCAGACCAGCGATGCCGAGCCGCCGTGTGCCGGTGTGAATGCAGCCACAACCGTGACAGCCAAATAAACGCCGGTGAGCGCACCCACAGCGGCAGCGGCGGGAAGCGTCTCGATGAACAGCGTTTCCCAGCCAGCAATCCTCGCCCGCACCGGCAGCGCCGCGAGCCACGATCTGGCAAATTCCGCACGTTTGCTCACGCGACGCCGGGCGGTCGCGATGGCACTTACGATGATTGCCAACCCGGTTGCGGCTAGAATCTGGTGCCGCAACCATTGGATGCTCTCTTCAACCCAGTCGCGCTCCGCGTACAGCAGAACAAACGCGAGCACGCCGCCTAAGCCAAGCAGGATGGGCGGCACCAGCCGCTGCGGTGCCGCTCGATTGCTGCGCATCAAATACGCGGCCATGAGTCGCGGTGCACCCGCCAAACGACTGGATTTCACTGAAAACAAGTTGAGTAGCGCGATCATGCAATCTTGGGCGTGGCGGCGATAAGGGCGCGGGTATAGGCATGACGGGGAGCGGCGAACATCTCCTCGGTGAGCCCCTCTTCCACGATTCGTCCGCGGTGCATCACATAGACTCGATCGGCAATGGCTCTTATGACATGTAAATCATGAGAGACGAATAGATACGCCACCTGCAGCCGATCCTTTAGATTCGCCAACAAAGTCAGGATCTGATCGCGCAGCAGCACATCGAGCGCC
>DATMKO010000194.1:0-4562 GCA_035571175.1 Steroidobacteraceae bacterium
ATGGCGACCGACGCCGCGCCGAACGTTTCGATCACCGGCCGCGGCGACGTGAAGAAATAAAGATCGCCGTCGATATAGGTGATGCGCTCGGCATCGGTCTGCGCAAACAGATAATGTGGCAGAAACGGCGACAGCGTAAAATAATATTCGATCAGCTTGCGCGATTGCTTGAGCGGCGCGAGCTCAGGATAGGCAGCCTCCAGCTGCGCCAGCGGGACGATTTCGACATTCGGCAGCGCGAGCTCGCGCAGGATGGTCTCGCACAGATCCGAAAGCGCCAGAACATAGATCGGCGATTGATCGTAGCGGCGCAGCGACTCGATCATCAGCGTCGCGCGGCTGAGATAGTTGTGATCGAAATAGGTGCAGTAGACCTCTTTCACCGCCGCCTCGGATTGTTTGGTTTGATGATCTGTTCCGAAAACCGGCGTCCACTTTTCGGGATCATGCTGGATTTCTCTTTGCGCATGATCTGTTCCGAAAACCGGCGTCCACTTTTCGGATCATGCGCCGGCGCGCGCGGCGGCGCGGGCGACAACCGGACCGAACATCTGCTGTGCGAATTCCCGCGCCGCGGGGCTCAGAACTTTCTCGGACGATCCGCCGTGCATGCGTCCGACGAAGCGATGACCTTGGGCGTAACCCCGCGCCAGGTTCGGCCGGTAGAACACGCCAGCGACGCCGTCTTGGATCTCTTGGGCTTCCAATTTGCGCATATTCTCGGGCTTGCCGGCCTCGACCGCAGCGGCAACGCGCTCGTCGCTCGCTTCACGCCCGAGAAAGCTCAAAACCCGCCGCAGTTCGTCGAAGGGTTTCGCCTTGAGCTGTTCGTAGCGCACCACAAGCAGCGGCAAATCGGTCTGGTCGAGCCAGGACGCGACATTGGCCTTCCAGCTGCCGGCCCAGGGATAGATCAGGCCGCCGGTGGTCAGCCAGTGCTGGGAAAAACGCTGGAACATCGCCTCGCGCTGCGTCGGCGGTGCATCGAGCAAGCCGTCCTCGCCCGTCAAATGCTTGAAGTCCCAGACCGACATCATGACGTCGACCGGATCGCGCAGCAGATAGACGGCGCGCGCCGCACGCTCGCGCAGCGGAATGCGCGGAGAGTAGGAAAAATGAATCTTCAGATAGCGTGGCTCCTCGCCCTGCGGCGGTACCCGCGCCAGGCTTTCATGCACGTCGAAAATATAGTCGCTATCGATCAGGCGGGCGTCCTGGGGGCGGTCAAACAGGGCATGGAACAGCATGAAGTTCAGATAGGTGATGCCCGACTTCGGGAACGCCGCGATATACGAAATGTCTTTCACGTGTTGCTCGCCCAAATGTCGCGCAACGGCGTCGAAGCCGCGGCAGCCGACCGCATGAATATCGCGGAAAAGCGCGTGATGAAAGTCCCGCCGCTCTCCTGCGGGCCATGCCACGCGCCAGCCAGATTTTGCCGCAAATTCAATCCGGCACCCGCTGGATCAGGGCAACTACGATTTTGCGGATTTGACCCTGGCCAAAGAACTGACCGCTGTAGCAGCAATATGGAAAGCAGCCCGATCTTAGTCCGGCTTTATGCCGCCGCTCCGACTAAGCTCGCTGAGCGCATCTTTGACCGCAGTGACTGCGCCTGGCCAATCATTAAGCCTGGGCTGCCGGAACAGACGCATTGTCGGATACCAGGGACTGTTCTCGCGACCCATGAGCCACCGCCACTCCGGCACGTAAGGCAACAGCACCCAGGTTCGCGCGCCCAACGCCCCCGCCAAATGCGCGATCACCGTGTCGACCGAAACGACTACGTCCAGCAACGAAATGATTGCGGCCGTGTCGGCGAATGTGTCGAGTTGGTCGCCGAGATGGACGATCTGCGGATGGTCAGCCAGCAGTTCGCGATCGCCCTCCCTCAATTCCTTCTGCAGACTGAAAACCTGCACATCCGGGCACGAAAACAGAGGCAATAGCGATCGTAGATCGACAGAGCGCATATGATCATTGGCTAGATTGAGATTGCCGGCCCAGCACAATCCGACTTTCAGCTTGGCTTCCGCGCTTGCAGCGCGTTCAAGGCTCCGCCACCACTTATCAACATGAGATGCTGAGGCCCGAAGATAAGGAACATCGGCAGGTATTGTCTCAAGCAGCGTCGTCGAGGCGAGCGGCAGGCTCGGCAGCGGGCAATGCATGTCAAACGGCGGAAGCCGCTCACCTCTGGCAACGATCTGCCACGCTCCCGGCAGATCATGTACGAGATCGACCAGCGTGCGTTGCACTTCAAGCACGACGCGCGCACCGCGGCTGGCGACGAGTGGCACATAGCGGGAAAATTGAATGGTGTCGCCGAGCCCCTGCTCGCTGTGCAGCAGGATTACCTTGCCCTCTACTGGCTGTGCACCAAGCCAAAGCGGTTGCGAGAAATAACGCCCCATCGGGCCGGCTGCACTGGTTTTTGCCCGCCATTCGTATTCCGGCAGACCGCAGGCAAAATCTCCGGTAAGCAGCAACAGCTCTCCGAGGTTGAAGTGCGCATCACCCGAGTTCGGCTCGAGCGATAGCGCAGTTTTGTAGCTCGCAATCGCCTCGTCGAGGCGGTTCATGTGGCGGAGCGCGACGCCGCGATTGCAGTGCAGCGGTGCAAGGCCCGGATCGAGCGCCAAGGCTTGGTCAAAGCTGTCCAGCGCCTCCGCAAATCGATTGAGCTTATTGAGAACAACACCCCGATTGCAATACGCTGGCACAAATTGCGGATCGAGCGCCAAGGCGCGGTCGCAATCTTCGAGAGCCTCGGGGTAGTACTTGAGCTTCTCCAGCACATATGCGCGATTGGAATAAGCTTGGGAATAACCCGGATCGAGCGCCAAGGCGCGGTCACAGCTTGCCCGCGCCTCGGGATAGCGATTAAGGCCCGCCAGGGCGGCTCCCCGATCGCTATGGGCTTGCGCCAGATCGGGTACGATCGCCAATGCACGATCGCAGCTCGCAACCGCGTCTTGATAGCGGCCGAGCTTCACTAATACGCTCGCGCGATTGCTTGCGGCCAAAGCGTATCGCGGCTCAAGCGCTAAAGCGCGATCGTAGCTCGCGAGCGCCTCGGCATATCGCTGCAGCCGCTCCAGGACGATGCCGCGATTATAGTGTGCCGGTGGGTATCGCGGCTCGAGTGCGATGCCCCGGTCGTAACTGTCGAGCGCTTCTTGGGGGCGGCCCAACGCTAATTGCGCATTGCCGCGATCTGAGTAGACCGGAACGTAATGAGGCGCGAGAACGAGCGCATCGTTGAAGACCACGATGGCGCCCTCGTGCTGTCCAGTCTTGGACAGGACGATGCCGTAATTGTGCAGACACGGCGGGACGCTGTGATCGATCGCAACGGCGCTGCGCAAAAGATGTTCGGCTTCACTGAAATTGCCGCGCTGGGCGCAAATAATGCCGAGCATGTGCAGCGCATCGAAGTTGCGGTCGTCGGCTTTTAGGATCTCGCGGTAAAGTGATTCGGCCCTTGCGACATCGCCACCGCGATGCACTGTTAGTGCTTCATCGATCGCTGCCATGAAAAGCCCCGCAAGAAGAAAATACCCCGCAAAGAAGCCTCTATATCTCTATATGATGTGTTTGGTGACTTTTGCGGCAATTTCGGTTACAGTGGTACATTCTCTTTCCAGCACTGTCATGTAATGCGAACAACGAGTCGCAGTGCTACCCTGCGACGTCATTGACAGCGACCGATCTTCAACTCGCCGGCCGGAAACAATGCTGGCTTTCATAGTCCCCATCACGGTTCGGACGAGGTGCAGCCCCTGGCCCTGCTTTCGCCGTAAAACTGTAAATTGTCGCGTCGTAATTTCGCGAGTTAGGCCTTTCTCAATCTAACCGGCCCAACTAACTGGCCTAATTGACTGGCCAAGAACTGGCCAAGAACTGGCCGAGAGCTGGCCAAGCGCTGAGCGGGTACGCTGTGGCGCCGGGATGGGCCGGGAGGGAACGTGCTGGGAATTCGGTTCTTTGTCCTCTTTGCCGTTTTCGGCATCCTCACGAGCGATGCGCTCACGGCGCGCGCGTTTGCGCAGTCGGCGGCAACCTCAGCCGTGCCATTGCCAATGGCAAGGCCCGGCACCAAAGACACCAAATCAGGCGGTAAGCCCGACACCAAAATCGCCGCCAAACCGGATAACAAGACCGACAGCAAGACGAGTTCCAAATCGGTCACGCCATCGGCCGCCAAAGCCAGCACCAAGAAAAGCGCAGCGCCCGCGACCAAGCTTGTGACCGAAAAGTCCGGCGCCCATAAGCCAGCCCCGCCGATCCGCGGCTCTTTAGCCACAGGCTCAACGCCTGCCGTTGCCCTCCCCGGCAATCTCGCGCTGCGGCCTGCCATCCCGCAGGCGCCGGTGCTGCCGATGGCGGTGGCGCCGACCGCCTCGACCGCGCCGATGGACATCACCGCGGTCAAACAGGCGATCGATCTGGTCGGCAAGAACCGCGCCGACGACGCGACCAATGTCGAAGGTACGATTTCCGATCCGCTGGCGCGCAAGCTTGTCGAATGGGTGATCCTGCGCAGCGACAGCGGCGCGACG